>NZ_JBGTHY010000340.1:0-8121 GCF_041745955.1 Pricia sp. | reverse complement strand
GGCTGGTTCGGGTAGCGTTCGGTATAGAACAGCACAATATTATCACTTCCTTCGAGATTATAAAAATCATGGCCTTTAGGAATCTGCTGTAGGCCGACGCTCGCTTTTCCGTCTTCGTATTGGGCCACATATTTTAACTTACTATCCGTTTTTTGGGCTTCCGCGTACAGTTTCTGAAAATCGGCTTCGTACTTTTTTAAAGAAGCGAAGAAATCCTCGTTATTGTCGGTATCCAAACTCTCTTTTGGTAAGAAGGGCTTATTCTCAATATCGGATATTTCAAGACGGTTACCACTTTCCCTCGCCAAGATCAAGATTTTGCGCATCACGTCGATTCCACTAAGGTCGATTTTTGGATCGGGTTCGGTATAGCCTTCCGCTTTCGCCTGTTCGACCACATCGTGGAAGGTGTTCGAAGCGCTAAAATTATTGAACACAAAATTAAGGCTTCCGGAAAGTACGGCCTGGATTTTAAGGATTTTATCCCCCGAGGCTATTAAATGTTTTAAGGTGTCAATAATAGGTAAGCCGGCACCTACATTGGTCTCGAAGAGAAACGGTGCGTTATAGGTTCGCGCCAGATCCTTCAGGTTTTTATAATTCCCATAGTCCGAAGAGCAGGCGATTTTGTTACAGGTAACGACTGAAATACTGTTGCCCAGATACGAATGGTAGGTCGATGCCACTTCGTCGCTGGCGGTATTGTCCACAAAAATTGAATTCCTGTAATTGAGGTTTTGCACCGTTTCGAAAAATCCTATTTTATCCGCCTTTTGACCTTCGGCTAATACGGTTTCCCAATCTTTCAGCGGGATACCATTTTCGTCAAATACCATGGTGCGGGAGTTTGAGATACCGATGACCCGAATGTTCAGTTTTAGGTTTTCCTTTAAAAATTTGCGTTGTTGGCGTACTTGCACCAAGAATTTGGCGCCGACATTGCCTACGCCCATGACGAAAAGGTTGAGCTGTTTGATGTTTTCCTCAAAAAATTCCTCATGAAGGGCGTTCAAGGCTTTCTTCACATCGCTTTTTATGATAACTGCGGAAATGTTCCGTTCCGAAGCCCCTTGGGCGATAGCTCTGATGTTGACATTGTTTCTCCCTAAGGTGCTGAACATTTTACCGCTAAGGCCTTGGTGGTGCTTCATGTTGTCACCTACCAGTGCAATAATGGCCAAGTCGATTTCGGCGATGGTCGATTTAATTTTTCCGCGTTCGATTTCATATTCGAAAGCAGTGTTGACCACGTTTACCGCATGATGTACGTCGTCTGCCGAAATTCCGACGCAAATGGAATGTTCGGAAGACGCTTGGGTGATAAAGACAACGCTGATTTCGGCTTGGGAAAGCACCTCAAAGAAACGTTTCGAAATACCGGGGATACCAACCATTCCCGGACCTTCCAAAGACAACAAGGCCATATTGCCTACATGGGTAATGCCCCTTACGGTCTTTCCTTTTTCGTTTTTGTTCTTGGTAATCAAGGTGCCTGCATCCTCGGGAGCCAGGGTATTTTTTATATGGATGGAAATCCCTTTCGCCAAAACGGGCTGTATCGTTGGAGGATATAGCACCTTGGCCCCGAAATGGGACAGTTCCATGGCCTCTTCGTAGGATATAAGCGGAATCGCCTTGGCCTGTTTGACCAGTTTCGGATTGGCGGTAAACATGCCGCTGACGTCCGTCCAGATTTCCAGTACTTCGGCATCGATTGCGGCAGCTACGATAGCAGCGGTATAGTCCGAACCGCCCCTACCCAAGGTGGTAGAGCTACCGTTTTCCGAGGAAGCGATAAAGCCCGGCATGACGATAAACTTATTCGGTACCTCGGAAAAGTAGGCAGCGCAGTTGGCATTGGTACTTTTGAAACGTACACTCGCCTTTCCGGTGCTATCCCCGGTCTTTATTAGTTCCCTGCTATCCTTGTAAACGACATCCATCTTTTCCTGTAAAAAGAACTCGCTAATGATATAGGAAGACAAAAGTTCACCATAGCTCACGATCTTATCGGATAGTTTGGGCGTAATTTCCCCAATCAGGTAGGCACCTTCCAACAAGGTTTCCAAGGTGTTGATGTCACTTTTTACTTTGCTCAAGACTTGGCTCTGGTCCTTTATGGGAATCAGCTCCTTGATCGTAGCCAAGTGCCTGTCCTCAATGTCCTTTAAAACATTTTTATAGTCCCCGTTCTGAACGGAAGCCAAGAGTGCGGCATGCAAAAGCTGATCGGTAACCCCTGCAAAAGCGGAGACCACTACTATGATTTTGTCTGCCACCGTATGGGCGATGATATTTTTGACTAAAGTTATATTTTGTGCGTTGGCAACGGAAGTGCCCCCGAATTTCAGGACTTTCATGATATGGGTTGTATTAATAGGTAATTTGGGAAAGAGCGCGGTAAATTGCCAAAGTGGTAGAAATTTTTTAGCTTATCCCAACGGGATGAACCGAACAAGGAAAACGGTTTATGCATTATTAATGGGATATAGTCTAATTTTATGTCCGCTCGAGCTAAAAATATACGGTTTAGAAAGCCTCAAAAGTAGTATTTTTAGGTGCTTAATCAAATTTTTTCTATTCCGTTGTTGTGTTGAAGTATTATTCAGTTTTAGGGTCGGCCGAATACGGAACTTAGTAGTCACTACCCTAATATTTGCACACACCGAGATTCCTGCCTTCGCAAGAATGACTAAAAAAATAGAATTTTTATGAAAATATTCTCCGCCGAACAAATCTACGCCGCTGATAAAGCCACTATTAAAAAACAAGAAATCACCAGTGACGAATTGATGGAACGTGCCGCAACCCAATTGTTCAATTGGTTACACCTGCGATTGCAGGGCGAACAGGTCAAGATCCATTTATTCTGTGGCATCGGCAATAACGGCGGAGACGGTCTGGCGTTGGCGCGGCAGCTTCAGGAACACGGCTATACTAGTACGGTATATGTGGTCAATTACAGTAAAAAACGCTCCGACGATTTTTTGACCAATCTCAAACGTTTGAAAGATGGGGAGGTGTGGCCCGAATTTCTGGAAGAAGGCGATGATCTGCCCGAAATCGGTGGGAAGGACATCATTGTCGATGCCATTTTCGGATTGGGGTTAAACCGTCCGCCAGATAGTTGGGTGGTCGAGCTGTTCGAGCATCTACACCGCTCGCAAGCCTTTACCCTTTCCGTGGATATTCCATCAGGATTATTTACGGATAAAGCGCCTGCTAATGAAAAAGCGGTCGTCAAGGCGAACCATACCCTAAGTTTTCAGGTACCTAAATTAATCTTCTTCCTTCCGGAAACAGGAATCTACACCGAACAATGGGAACTACTGGATATCGGTTTGGATACGGAATTCTTGATGAATGCTGATACCGATTATGAACTCATCGGGCAGCACGAGGTGCTGTCCCACTACATCCCAAGAGAAAAATATTCACATAAAGGCACATACGGCCATAGTTTAATCATTGGCGGCAGCTACGGAAAAATTGGAGCTGTGCATTTGGCCGCTAAAGCCTGTTTGCGTTCAGGTAGCGGATTGGTTACTGCATTCATCCCGCAATGCGGATATATTCCCCTACAAACAAATTTTCCCGAGGCCATGGTGATTACGGATATGGATGAAAAATACATTTCAAAAATTGATTTTGATATCTCTCCCAATGCAATCGGAATAGGCATGGGTATGGGAAGGGATAAAAAAACGTTAACGGCTTTTTCCGATTTTCTTGATAGCAACGAGACGCCTTTGGTGGTCGACGCCGACGCGTTGAATATTCTTTCGGAAAATAAGGAACTCCTGAAAAAATTACCGTCTAAAACCGTGTTGACCCCGCATCCAAAGGAACTCGAACGCCTTATCGGAAAATGGGACGACGATTTTGAAAAACTGGAAAGGGCCAAGGCATTTTCGAAAGCGTATGATTGCGTTCTGGTCATTAAAGGTTCGAATACGATTGTGATCTCTGATGGAAAAGGGTACGTGAATACCACGGGCAACCCCGGAATGGGAACCGGCGGTACCGGCGATGTGCTGACAGGAATAATTACCGGATTGATCGCTCAAGGATATGAACCTTTACAAGCCGCTATTTTCGGGGTATATCTACATGGAAGGGCAGGGGATATTGCCGTAGAGAAAACAGGGTATCAGGCATTGACTGCATCTAATGTCATTGATGGGATCGGGGGCGCGTTTTTGGATTTGTTCAAAACGCCCGAAGAAAATCATGATATTGAGATGAACGAACCTGGGTAACTTACTTTATTGCCCTATGTTTGAAAGTTTATTCTTCTCCCACCAGCCTTTTTTAACCTCTTTCGACAGTTTATCAACATCCGATTGTTTTGCAATGGATTTTGCCATGGCTTCCTTATAAGTAAGATAGTCTATCAAGCGCTGTAGCCCTTCAATTTCCATATCCGGTGAAAGTCTGATGATTACCTCTTTCTCCGTATGTTCGATTACCATATCAACTGATTTGATTATATCGAAGTTACGAATTAATTATTGATAGTGGTCGGTACTCATTTATAAAGTACTGGCATCGAACGTTTGGAAATAAGCGATTGTTGTAGTACCTTACTGACATAAAAAGTTCCATCATACAACTATGTCTTCGTTCAACGTCAATGCAGATTTAGTTCCCCTTTTCCACGGATTGGTTACCGGTTTGCAGCCTTTTGCCAATGCCCAACAGGTCACCTTGAATTTTAAGGCAGAAGTGCCGCATTTGTACGCCCCTTATAATCCTGTTGACGCACTTTCCAAGATAACGGTCTTGTTGACCAATATCATAACCTTTACCCCGCAGTCGTATTCCGTAACCGTGTCCGTGGGCAGTTGCAGCGATACCATAGATCGTTGTATGTTGTCCATCGAAAATACAGGTGTGGACCTTTCACGGGTCGTTGAAATAGTATCGACGGTTAGCGATGGTCTTCGTTTGGAAAAATTAGACAGGGGTACTCGATTTATTATAGAAATACCAGTAACACCGGAGGCTGCACCGGTAGGAGTTTCGACCGGGAACGGGCTGCTTACTCCGAAAAAATATCCCTTTTATTTTTCCGCCGTATCCAAAAAATTGGCATCCCACTTTACCAATTCAAAAAATCTGGAAAATACGGTCTCGCAACTGAACGCGACCGACGGAGTGTTCCTAAAAAAGATAAACGCCATTATCAACGCCAACATGAACGATTCCGAGTTCAAGGTCGATAGCCTGGCCAGTGCAGTGGCACTCAGTAGGTCTCAATTGTTTCGAAAGCTAAAAACGTTGACCCGTATGTCGCCCCAAAAATATCTGAGGTTCATACGGTTGGAACGGGCGAAGAAAATGTTGCAATCGAAGTCAGTTGACGCCAATGTCAGCGAGGTGGGCTATCAAACGGGATTTGCCAGTAAGAGCCATTTTACAAGGGCTTTTCAAAGGGAGTTTGGTTTCAATCCCTCAGACATCAAATAAAGGGTATACAACCTACGGGCAAATTTTCGCAAC
The DNA here is from genome assembly GCF_041745955.1 of Pricia sp. NCBI lineage: Bacteria > Pseudomonadati > Bacteroidota > Flavobacteriia > Flavobacteriales > Flavobacteriaceae > Pricia > Pricia sp. The sequence continues at coordinate 2,619 of NZ_JBGTHY010000340.1, read as the reverse complement.
CCAAGGTCATTTGCACAAGCTATGGATTGGCTAATTTTGGGTATGTCTAACCTCTAAATAAATACGTTATGGATCAGCTAAAGAAAAACAGGGAGTTTATTATCACCTATTTTAATGAGATTTCGGGATTTGAAAAGACCCGTGAACTTTGCGAAAAGTACATCAATGATGAAAAACTGATGGAACACATTGCCTTCTTCGAAGGGGCTTTCCCGAAATATGAACTTTTTATCGAAGAGATGATGACCGAAGGCAACAAGGTCATCGTTCAGGGAAGGGCCACCGGAATACACGAGGGCGCCCTCAACGGCATTCCCCCGACCGGAAAGAAAATGGATCTGCCCTTTTGTATCCGCTACACCATCGAAAACGGAATGATTACCGACCATTGGTTGATTGCCGATCAAGTGGTGTTGATGGAGCAGTTAGGGGTGATGCCCGGAGCAACGGAAGAACAGGCGCATTGAGAAACACAACAATCCGTATTTTTTCTGGCGATACTTTGTATTTTTAGATACACGAATAAAGCTTTACAAATTTTTTGGAATTAAATCCATAAGAATTTGTGGGCATCTGTATCGGTATGCACTACAAAAAATTCAAACCAAATAAAGCACTTGAAGATTTTGTTGAATGCTTTTTTGTTTGGGAAGGAAAAGCTGAAACGCCCTTGGATTTTGAAAGTCCGCCCAGTGCACTTTGCGCACTAGTCGTTAATTATGCCGATGCCTATGAAATTTCGAACTACAAGTATGAAAAAAGTGTTGTTCCGAAGTCGTTTCTAGGGGGGCAGGCCTTAAAGAACTACACCCTTCATTTATACGGCAGCATTGGCATGGTCGGTGCTGCTTTGCGGCCTACCGCACTTTTCAACTTCTACAATATTCCCATGTATGGTTTTACGGGGGAACGGATTGCCTTTTCCAAAATAGAAGTAGCATCCGCGAATGTGATCCATCTAAAAATTGAAAATGCCGAAAGTGCCCAAGAACGGGTAGCAATCATCGAAAACTATTTTTTGGAACGTTTGCCTTCGACCGATTTTGCCACCAAGGAAATAACACAGGCGGCCAACGAGATTTACAACAGAAAAGGGCAATTGAATATCTTGGAGTTAATGGGGCAAGTACCCATGAGCCGCCGGACGTTCGAACGCAAATTTTTAAACGAAGTTGGAGTGAGTCCGAAAATCTACGCCAAAATCAGGAGGTTCGGCAATACGTGTTCGCTTATGGCTGGCAAACGTGATGTCAACTTAATGGATGTACTCCACGAGGGCGGTTACTACGACCAAAGTCATTTTATTAAGGATTTTAAATATTTCTCCGGTCGCACTCCCAAGATATATGTCAAGACCAATGTAGAATTGGCCAATTACGTCAATCAGGTAGGTATTGTGGAGCGAAGACTTCAAGATGGTAATTGAGATTTGCTTGCTTTTCACTCCTTCCTAAATCCAAAAGTTGTCGCATTCTTACAATTTCCGATGTGATTATTAAAATATATTTGACGAAACTAAAATATTAGAAATCATGGAAGCATTAAGAAAAAAAGACCTTTCGGATCCGCTGTTCCTATTATGGAAGAACCGGACCGTAGATTTTATGAAAGCCTATCAAGAGCAAAATGTTGCCGGTATGTTGGCAAATTGTACCGAAGACTGTATCGTTGCCTTTCTACCCTTAGGTTCCGCAGGTAAGGGGAACGTACATGAGGTCGGTAAGGCAATTTGGGACAATATTATCGAATGTTTTCCCACCATTGACAACACCGTCCATTCCGTAGTGAAAGAGAACGGTGATGTACGTTGCGAAGCAAGCATCATGGGGAAACAGGAAAAAGATTTCGCCGGCCTCGTCTCAAAGGGAAACACGTTTGAGGAAGACCATATCTTTATTTTTAAGATGGACGACACAGGTTTTATCAAGGAAATATCCGTGAATTGGGACCATGATAACTTCGTGGCACAATTGACGGGTGAAAAAAATTCCGAAACACATGAAATGAACAAAGAAGAACGGAATAAATTATTGCACCAAATTGCTGCCGACTATGTCACAAAAGGTCTTGGAGGAAAGAATTTTGAATCGATTCCTTATCATGAAGAAGTAGAGCTAAGGGCACCGATACATCCGAACGGATCGCAAGAAGCCATGATTGGGCGTGATTTTATAAAGGCAAACTGGTGGGCACCTTTGCCCGATCTGGTCGCTTCGACCGAACTTCTGGATACCTATACCAATAAAGATCTGAGTGGGGCAACGGCCGAATTCTATTGTCATATCTCAAACCCGAAATGCACGTTGCGGATTGTCGATCGCTTTGTGGTCGATGATGAAGGCAAGATCATAAGGCAAGAGAATTTCTTCGATCCACGTGATATTACGAATCCCGGTTGGCGCTAAATCAGCGACTCATAGAGTTTAATCTCGATAAGGCAACCTATTGGCAACTCTTTGCAACCAACGGGCAACTGGCTGTACCTAAAATTCAATACTTTTAGGACATCCGATTAACAATACTATGACCGGTAAATTTGATTTTTTACGGTGTTAACTTTCCTATGAAATGAAATTTTAAAACAATGTTTCAAAAATCCCAAGGAATAAATCTCAAGAG
>NZ_JBGTHY010000339.1:0-5335 GCF_041745955.1 Pricia sp. | reverse complement strand
CATCGGTGGCTGGGTATCGGTCAAGATCAGCTCCATTTCGGAGTCCGGCACTAACTCATCGGTCAATTTTTGACGAAATATACGGGTTACGGAACTAAAATAGAGATACCCATCATGTATGCGCATGGCCGTTCCGTAGCTGCTTTTGTCAAGATAATCGCCGAAAGTCTTAATGATGTCGGCCTTACCGTCGTTATCGGTATCGCGTAGCGCCGCGTTTCCCCCTACGGAATCGGGAAATCGTAATTTTACGTAGATATCGCCATTGTCTTTTACGGCCAAATGCCTGGCACGCCCTTTAAGGCTATCGACCACGACCAGGGCTTCAAAGCCTTCCGGTAGAAAAACTCCACCATTGTCCGGGTCGCCGGCGGGCAATTTTTGGGAACATTGACAAAAGATAACGCAGATTAAAAAGTAAAAAATACATGCAAACCGGTTTTTGCCCAATACGGATGTTTTAAAAGAAGGATTCGATACGGGTTTCATTTAATGTTGAAATCTCTTTTTTGAGGTTGTTGTATTACATCCAATAATTTAGCCTTAACAAAACACCAGTAGCGTTGGACCTTATGCCCTGAACAATTTAGGAAGAATTCTTTACTCATGAAAGTCTGAAAAACAAAACTTTTTTATAAAGCACGCATCAGGAAGATGCGCTTGAAAGTTCTTCAAAAATTCGTTTCCCTACAATTTTTTCCTGCCCCGGCTTTAACATAAACACCGTAAGGTCGATACTGCTTTCGTCGTCACCCCAAGCAATTATCTCGATCGAAGGATTTCCTTGGCGCAAACTATCCCCCAGTTCGCTACGGGATACTTTTGTTTGTTTCCGGTCCCACTTAATATTCATCTTCGGGGTGTGATTGGCGATGGGCGGCACGGTCACGGCAACTTCAACACCTTTGACTTTTTTGACGGCATCTTCAATAACCGCAACACGATTTTCCCACATTTTCCACTCCTCGTCATGATCCCTCTCGATGTAACCGCGAAGAGCGGCGTACATCCCCAGCATTTCCTCCTTGTTCACTTTCATTCCGCGTCCAATTGTGCGACCATTCGGAGCATTATTGATTTTGGCGCCGTCGACAATATCCTTAGTACCCATAAGTACCCCGGCACTCTGCGGGCCACATATCGCCTTACCACCCGAAAGGGCCACAAAACTAAAGCCCATATCGTTGAACTTCCAAAGATTGGATACCGGAGGTACGTCGGCGGCGATATCGATCGTGGCCGGTAGATTGTGCTTTTTCGCCAACTGAAGCCATTCTTCATGCTTTATTTTCCCTTCCAGGGTGTTGCAATTCAAAAAGTGCATCGATGCCGTCTTTTCGTTCGCGGCCTTATCAACATCATCGGCCGTCTCCACGGGAACCAATGAAATTCCCGTATTGGAGAGTGCATGTTCATACCCGTCGAAATGCGCTTTTTGAATGATGACTTCGGACTTGATGCCCGCTTCTTCCAAACCGTGGGGAAGCTGCTTAACCTTTTCCTGGTCCATTCCGGTAAGTATTCCGGCCATGCCCAGGGTCAAGGCAAAATGCGCCGGCAGTAACCATGGCCGCTTCCGAATGGACGATTTTGGCTATTTTTGCCCCGACCTTGTCTTGCACCTCGTTCAGCATAATAAATTCTTGGGAAGAAGCAATGATGGCCTCCATAACCTCCTCGTCCATCAACGAGGCCGTCATGGTGGTATAAGTTCCTGCCGCATTGATAAACGTTCTCAAGCCGAGTTCTTTAATCAGGTCGCGTTTCGGTTCCGATGTTACGGAAGGGGCGGCGAACACCGATTGAAACGGTATAAGACTTCCGACAATTGCTCCGGCCGCCGGGGTTACCGCGGCCCATTTAATGATTTCCCTTCGTTTCATATATTCGGTATTTTCGATACGGCAACTATTTTATCGGCACAAATTTCAAGCATACCGGTGCGCCGACCTTGATGGTTTTTCCGGTAGGCGTCAGCGATCCTGTTTCCCCATTCCGTTTGAAGATAACGATTTCGTCGCTGCCGCCGTTTCCGACCAGCAGAAAATTTCCTGTGGGGTCTATGGCGAAATTACGGGGGTTCTTGCCCAAGGTCGATTGACGGCCTGCATAGGTCAATTCCCCCTTCTTGTTTATGGCATAGATGACCACCTCATCGATATCGCCCCGTAACGATCCGTAAAGAAATTTGCCGTCGGGCGAAATATGTATGTCGGCAGCATCTATAGGCCCTTTATAGCCTTGTGACGGCAACGCGAAGGACTGTTTGGGATGCAGCTTGCCTTTTTTATAATCGAAGACGGTCACGTTTCCCGTCATCTCTTGGATCAAGTAGGCAAATTTCCCGTTGGGATGAAAGGTGAAATGCCGGGGACCGTTGCCAGCCTTAACGCTTACGAAAGCTGGGTCTGCCGGGGTCAGCGGGGCTGATCTGGCAAGGTCTACGGTATACATATTTATCCTGTCCGTTCCAAGGTCGGGCACATATAGATAGCTGTTATCAGGGGATAACACAGCGGCATGGACGTGCGGTTTTGTTTGGTTTTTGAGTATACTGCTTCCCTCGTGCTGAATGGATTGAATCTCGGACCCCAACGAACCATCGGCGTTGACGGGAACGGCGGATAAACTTCCTCCGCTATAATTGCCCACGAAAACAAACTTGTTTTTATCGTCCACCGAAACATAACACGGTCCGTTACCGCCCGAGCTTGCACTGTTCAAAAAATCAAGTTTTCCGGAGGCCGGGTCAAAGGAAAATGCAGAGACCGCTCCTTTCCCGTCACCCACTTCGCTAACGGAATACACATGCTTTCCATCTTTGGAAGCCGTCAGGAAGGACGGGTTTTTAATACCCGTAGCTTCTGCACGATAGCTGAATTCACCGGTTTCCCCGTTGAATTTATACACATATATGCCCTCGCTCTTGCCGGGTTCGGTATAGGTGCCGATCAGAAGGTTGAATTCTTCTGCCGGGGACGCCTGACCCAGCATAGTAGAAATAGGCCCAAATATCGTAATCAGTATCAATACGAAGTTTCTTAGAGATTTATATTCCATAATTATAGTCGACAGAATTCATGCTATTTTTTAAATAATAATACCGCCTAAAAATAAACAAAAAAAACCGTGATTTTCTTTCAGGGTCAATTCTTATGAAATTCTAATTTCAAGAAATTGACTGCACCTACAAGTTGGATTTTGTTCCCCACCGGTTTTATTATTATGGATTTTTACGGATGCCACTAAGTTCATTAAAGTTGGGTCGGTACGCTATCCACGGCAAAAGCCAACGGCCGATGTGCAAATAAAGTTTTTGGACATCGATATTCCCGCTGCCGAAGTGGAATTCGTGCGGATAGAAATCAATAGCTCGCTTAAAAATTCCGATTGGCATCTCGAACCGGCCAGTGAAAGCTAGATTTTTTTGGATGAGGTACTGTTTAATTCAGCTCAGATTAATTGAACTCAGAAAATTATTCCATCCGCGTTCTAATTATACTGTACCTTCCTCAAAATCCGTAACGCCTCCTTCAGCGACCGATATACTTTTTCGTCATATTTTTTTAACAACGGCCGCGCAACATCCATTCGCTCTTTCGCTTCCTCAAAACCGTTTAAATAGCAGATCAAATAGGTATCGGGCAAATGTTCCAAATCCTTTTTTTCAGAAAGGGCCAAGGCGATATTCTTTTGCAATTTTTGGAGCAGCACGTTGTTCGCATTAAAAATATGATAAAGGCTCTTTTTATCATACTTGGGTGGCTCAAAAAGGAGTTTGCTCTGTATTTGATAGGTGCCATTCTCCTCAAATGTGATGACGACTTCCTCCAGGGGATGATGGTTCTGCTTGGTACCCAGTCCTAATTGCACATACTCTTTTATGGTAAAGGAGTCCTCATCGTAGTCGATAGTAATTTCATCCAAGGTGGAATAAAATAGCTTTACCTGTTCGTTGATCAGTTCGATATCGACCCTTGAAAAATAGGTCTTGTCCTTTACCTTTTTGCGGTTTCCGGCCCAGCAGAGCACGAATTGCTCCTTGAATACTTTATAGGCGCTTTCCAGATCGGGGTGACGGTGGTTGATAAAGTCGATGACGCCGTCAAGGGTAAGCTCTATGTTGTTCTTGGCGTGCTGTTCGATGGTGGCAACCGCCTTGGAATTGATATCCTTTAGTTCGATACCATACGCTTTGGGCATACTGATGCTACCTTCGCGAAAGAAGACCATACCGCCGTAATACTTCCAAATATTCTTTCGTAAGGCACATACCTTTCCGTTGGAGGTTAGAGTCACGAGCCCCACGACCTTTCCCTCCGGCAGGTGGGGAAAGGGAATATTCTCATAGGATATCAAGGGCGGATTATCTAAATAGGCATTGACCAGGTTTTGGATTTTACTGTCGTCAAAAAAGTCGACGCCCACAATCTTATTGTCCTCGTCCTCGACACCGATTACAATGAACGAATGATTCTTCGGATTGCTGTTCGCCAAGGCACAGACATGTTTCAGGAACTTCGCCTTCCCTTCCTTCTGCCCGATTTCGATAAAGCGTTTTTTGTCATAAAAACTGTTCTCGTCGTTATGGGAGAGCAGGTTTTTTACGAGAAGGCGTTTGTTGATCATTGTTTAAACTACGATTATATTTTAGCATCGGTCATTGCCTGTCGTCTTGGGCTACCCCAAAAATTTAGCGTTGTTCGGTGACCCGCAATGCCCACCCTATCGGGACTCAATTCTTGTTCCAAACCGTCGCCGAAGCCTGCGCCGTAGGCATGATGGTCAGATCGGCAATGTTCACATGCGGCGGGCGGGTAACCACGAAATACAGGGTTTCGGCGATATCCTCGGCCACCAAGGGCCGAAAACCATTGTAAACGGCATCGGCCTTTTCGCCGTCACCCTTAAAACGAACGTTACTGAATTCCGTTTCGACAGCTCCGGGGTTTACGGCACCGACCTTGATGCCATAGGGGTTGAGGTCCATTCGCATACCGGTGGTCAGGGCGTCGACGGCATGTTTGCTGGCACAATAGACATTGCCTTTCGGGTAGACTTCCTTACCTGCCGTAGATCCGATGTTGATGATATGGCCGGATTTCCTTTCGATCATTCTGGGGATGACTGCCTTTGAAACATACAGCAATCCTTTTACGTTGATGTCGAGCATGGCATCCCAATCATCGGTACTGCCTTCGTGGATAGGGTCAAGACCGTGGGCGTTACCCGCATTATTCAGCAGGATGTCGATGTTCGCAAATTCCGAAGGAAGCGATGCCATAGCCTTGAACACTTCATCCTTATCCCGGACGTCAAAATTCAAGGTGGTTAC
>NZ_JBGTHY010000338.1:0-7996 GCF_041745955.1 Pricia sp. | reverse complement strand
AGTTTGCTTGAGGATAAGGAACAATTGGAAGATTACCTGATCCTGACCCTCAATAAGGCCATCGAAAAAGCCACCCAAGTGAATGAAACCGAACTGGCAGCGGTCGCCAAAGAGGGAATGCCAGATATTCCGGGGATGGATACGCTGTTCGGGAAATAACTATCACAGTCTACAATAACGATAGTATTTATCTATAGTTTTCCTATTTTTATCGGCTGAATCCCATTTCACATGACCATTACCCAATTACAATATATACTGGCCGTTGCCGAGCACAAGAACTTTACCTTGGCGGCCGAAAAAAGCTTTGTGACCCAACCGACCTTGAGCATGCAGGTGCAAAAGCTTGAAGATGAGCTCGATGTACTCATTTTTGATCGCGGCAAGAAGCCGATAGCCATTACCGAGGTAGGTAAAAAAATCGTTGCGCAGGCCCAAAATATAGTGAACGAGGCCAATCGCATCAAAGATGTCGTGGATCAGGAAAAAGGATTTATAGGCGGCGATTTCACACTCGGAATCATCCCCACGGTCATGCCCACGCTGTTACCCATGTTTTTAAAGACCTTTATTACCAGATATCCGAAAGTAAACCTGATTATAAAAGAGCAGAATACCGAGAGCCTTATCCGAAATCTACAGGAAGGCCATTTAGATGCCGCCATTGCCGCAACCCCGCTCGAGACTGAATATATTAAGGAACGCCCCCTGTATTATGAACCTTTCGTGGGCTATGTGCCCAAGAACCACCGGTTGGCAAAGGCGGACAAAATAACCCCAAAAGATCTTGACATCAATGATGTTCTACTCTTACGGGACGGCCACTGTTTCCGTGACGGTATCATCAACCTTTGCAAGGCCCCTCAGAATTTCGAAAATTCAACTTTCCGACTGCAAAGCGGCAGTTTCGAAACACTTGTCAATTTGGCCGACGAGGGCTTGGGCATGACCCTTTTACCTTATTTAAATACGCTGGTACTTGATGGGGAAAAGAAGAAAAATCTACGGTATTTCGAGAACCCCTCCCCTGCTCGGGAAGTCAGCCTTATCTATCATAAAAGCGAGCTGAAAATACAGATCACGGAAGCCTTAAAAGATGTCATATCGGCCATTGTAAGAGGTGCTATCGCTTTTCAGGACGTTAAGATTATCAGTCCGATTAGCAAAAAATAGAGGACGTGCGCCGAGGAGTACGCCAAGCGCTCTGAACCTGTTGCCCTACGTTCATTTTTGCGTTCTGCGTAATGCGAACAGAAATTTAAACTTAAAAAGCCCCCCGAAATATCGGAGGGCTTTCAATTAAACTTTTATGTAAACGAGGCTTTGTTGAAGTTCCGGTTTGTCGGTTATGAACTGTTGTAACCAGTTTATGAGTTCTTCAATTTCCTCGGGAAGCAATCTTGAAATCGCTTTTTCCAGTTCCTTACAAAATAATTTTGCATCGAAACTGACCTTTTTGAGTACCGTTTTAGAGTACTCAAGCATGCTGCTAGCCATATTCAAAATGTTTAATTAGTTAGGTGTTAATGAGTATATCTCATGCATAAAGTTAAACAATAAAGCCCGAAATATGTTGTGGGCGACTAGTTAAAAATTCGCCAAAGTCTTGTTAAACTCCCTATCTTTGGCACTCCAAACTAATAAAAAATATGGGAAAAATTGGAATTGTGTGCAGCATCCTACTATTGTTAATCGGATGTTCTAGTGCCAAAAGAAACCTACAGCGCACCACTCAAACCGTTTTAGGGTCACCATTCTACGAAAATCAATTTACGGGATTTCTGATTTTGGATGCCGAATCGAATGATACCCTCTACAACCTCAATAGCACCAAGTATTTTACCCCGGCGAGCAATACCAAGATTTTCACCCTTTTTACGGCCCTTCAGTTTTTACCGGAGAAAATTCCCGCGCTAAAATATATCGCGAAAAACGACACGCTCTATGTGGAAGGCACGGGAGATCCCTCGTTTTTACATCCGTATCTTATGGATAGTACGGCGTTCGACTTCTTGCGCGGCCATAGAAATATAGCCCTGTACCTCAACAATTTTGAAGAGAATAAGTTCGGCCCCGGATGGTCATGGGGCGATTATGATTATTATTACCAGCCCGAAAGAAGTCCGTTTCCGCTCTATGGCAACGTAGTGACCCTACATAATACGGATGTGCCGAATGTATCTCCGTCTTATTTTTTGGACAAGGTGGTTCCTATCAATTATACGCTACAACGTGAACTTGAGAAAAACGTTTTCTATTTCGGTAAATCACGGAAAGACACCATCGAAATTCCCTTTAAAACGGATTCCACCCTAACAAGGACGATTTTGGAGGATGTATTGGGGAAAAAGATTCGGGTAGCCGCACAAATGCCTTCTGGGGTAAAGAGCGTTTTATACAGTCTTCCCTCCGATTCCCTATACCGGCGGATGATGCACGAAAGCGATAATATGATCGCGGAGCAACTTTTACTGCTGGCCTCCTCCACCCTGTCCGACACGCTTAATGGCGAAAGGGTGCGGGACTCCGTCTTAAACCATCAACTTTCCGATCTCAAACAACCGCCGCGCTGGGTCGATGGATCGGGACTATCAAGATATAACCTGTTCACTCCCGAATCCATAGTACACGTATTGCACAAAATGTACAGGGACATCCCAAAAGAACGCCTTTTCGACCTCTTCCCCACCGGAGGCGTTTCCGGAACCTTGGAGCGCTGGTACCCTGGCAATCCCAAGCCCTACCTCCACGCAAAGACCGGCAGCCTCGGGAACGTGCACTGCGTCAGCGGCTATCTGGTCACAAAATCCGGAAAGACGTTGATCTTCAGCTTTATGAACAACCATTTTCGCCATCCCAGCTCGGAAGTCAAAAAAAGGATGCAGCGTATTTTTGAGGAAGTTCGGGATACGTATTAGGCGGGGGCGAACCGACGAAAAAAATTCGAGGTTTAATTCTGTCCGGCAGGCGGGTCTGCCGTTTGAAGATTTAAGGTTTAAGGTAATTTTCTTTAAACCCTGCCTCGCCGACAGGCAGGCTTGAACGTGACATCGGCGCTTTTGAACTTTACATCTTACTTGCTGTAACGTTATAACAAGATTTTAATTCAAAGAAAAATTCCCTGTATCTGCGCATGTTGTAACAAAACAATAGTCTTAACATCCATAATCTCACCCGTACCGATCATCCGTAGAGCCTCATCAAAAGCATATTCCAACACCTCAATATTCTCGGTTTCGTCTTCGGCCCCGCCGCCTTCGCCGATCTTCAGATTCGCATCATATTCACCTATGAAGAAATGCATGATTTCGGTAACCGCTCCGGGCGAAGTATATCCCGTGAGTATTTTTTCGACTTTCTCGATCCGGAAACCCGTCTCCTCCTCCGCTTCCTTTTTAATGCGGACTTCAGGTTCGTCACCATCCAGCACGCCAGCGCAGACTTCGATCATCATTCCGTTCTCGTTGCCATTGACGTAGGTCGGCATCCGAAATTGTCGGGTCAAAATTACCGTTCCCTTTTGTGTATTGTAAAGAAGGATGCAGGCCCCGTTACCCCGGTCATAGCTTTCCCGCTCTTGGGTTTCCCAAGAACCATCTTCCTTTTGATAGTCGAACGTGTATTTGTTGAGCGTATACCAATTGTCGGATAGGATTTCCTTTTTAGTGTTTTTTATGTTGCCGTTTTTCACTGGGAATGCGTTTAAAATACTGGGTAAAGTTAGGGATTAAATTTTCGTGGCATTCTTGTCGGTTTAAATTTATGGTATCCGACATATACATGAATGGGTTGCTGAAATTGTTAATTAAAATTATCTTTGAGATAGAAAGACATAATTATGAAAAAACTCCTAACCCTTGCAATACTGCTTCAATTCGCTACCGTTACCCTATTCGCACAATCCAAAAAACTACCCCGCATCGCCATCGCAGGCCTAGGCATCGAATCGAGTACCTTTTCCCCTGCCCAATCGATTGAAGAAGCCTTTCATGCCAAAACGGGAGATTCCATTTATAACAGGTACCCTTTTATGACGGCCGGTTCAAACGAGAGAAAACGCGCGGAATGGGTACCGATACTGGTGGGAAAATCCCTGCCGGGCGGTATCGTCACGCGGGAGACCTATGAATCGCTGACGGGTCAAATCCTAAAAATGCTAGAAGAAAACGGGCCTTATGATGGACTTTTTTTCGATATCCACGGTGCCATGAGCGTGGTGGGACTTGATGACCCCGAGGGGGATTTGATCAAGCGTATCCGAGAGGTCATCGGCACGGAACCTTTGATTTCCACTTCGATGGATTTGCACGGCAATGTATCCGAACGCCTGGCACAGCACTCCGACCTGATTACCTGTTATCGCATGGCACCCCATGAAGATGCCATCGAGTCCAAACAACGAGCGGTCAACAATCTATTGGATCGCCTCGAAAGCGGAAAGGGGAAACCGAAATACAAGGCGTATATTCCCGTTCCCATTCTACTGCCCGGCGAGATGACGAGTACCCGGATCGAACCGGGGAAAAGTCTGTATGCCCAAGTCCCTATGGTTGCGAATCAAGAGGGCGTCATCGATGCCGCCATTTGGATCGGCTACGCGTGGGCCGACGAACCGCGCAACCATGCCGTTGTCATGGTTACCGGTGACGACAAGAAAAAAGTGGAAAGTGGAGCGGAAAAACTGGCACAAAGCTTTTGGGATGTCCGGGAAGCGTTTGAGTTCGTGGCGCCTGTCGCCCCGCTAAAAGAAAGTTTGGACATGGCCCTTGCCAGCGACAAAAAACCGTTTATGATCAGTGATATGGGTGATAACCCGACGGCGGGCGGTGCAGGTGACGTAACTTGGACCTTAGAAAAAATTCTAGCCTACCCGGAATTCAAATCCGAAAACGGACCTTCATTGATTTATGCATCCCTTCCCGGGCCAGAACTTATAAAGGAAGCCGTAAAAGTTGGGGTCGGGGGAAAAGTAGATGCTCCGGCGGGTGCAATGATCGACGACCGCTATGCTTCTCCCATTCATTTGTCAGGTACGGTCACAGCTATTAAACAAGGTGATATGCATGCCGAGACCGAAGTGGTCATCAAGGTTGGAAGCGTTCATGTCATCGTAACCAAAAAAAGAAAACCCTATCACTACAAAAGCGATTTTACGGAATTGGGACTCCATCCCGAAAAAACCGATATCGTCGTGGTCAAAATCGGCTACCTTGTGCCCGAACTCTATGACATGCGTGGGGATTGGGTCATGGCATTGACACCAGGCGGCGTAGACCAAGACCTACAGCGGCTTGACTACAAACGCATCAAAAGACCCATGTTTCCTTTGGACAAAAACATGAAAGAACCAAATCTTAGTGCGCGGCTAATACCGGCCTCGGATAAACTTTAGGGATTAACGGTCATCAACGTCCGATTCATATCCATTTTAGAGAGCGGTTTGTCGAAATGACCTATAATGGACGTATGCGCCTTGGCCTGCATACGGTCTTTGGAATTTGAAAAGGCCGAAAGTACATAGACCTGGGTTTTCTTGCACGCTTCCGAAATTTTGGCAAGTTGTTCTAAAAATTGCCATCCGCTCATTCCGGGCATAATCAAATCTAAAAAGATGATATGGGGCAGTTCCTTTCCGTTATGTTTATTGTTATGATAAGCCCGTAAAGCGATTTCAGCAGTATCAAAATCCAAAACTTTGGCACTACTTCCAGATTGTTGTATCCGGTAACGCGTAGCATATAACGAAACCAGGTCATCATCAATAATCCAAATTACTAAAGGCGTAGTATTAACTCGTGTCGTCAATGGTATTTAAATTTGGCTGGTTGGCGATTACTTTAAACTCACTTTCAAATGATATCCAATTAACGCACGAATTTGTAATTAATTGTATTAAACGGCAAACGCCTTGTTTAGAAAGCTCTGAAAAGGGAAGTTTTTCTTAATGGACTTCAGAATTATTCGTTAACAGCTAATGGGCTATTCGCCGAATGTTACATGGTTTACGGGTCAAAACCGATTATCACCGCCCAATAGATCACCCAATCCACCTAAGACACTACCTTCGCCTTTATCCTTTCCGCCCCGGGGGATTGCGGCCAGCACCCGACCGGCCAATCGGCTAAAGGGCAACGATTGAATATAAACGGTTCCGGGACCTCGTAAGGTGGCGAAAAAAAGACCTTCCCCACCAAAAATAGTATTTTTAATACCACCGACAAACTCGATATCGTAATCGACCGTTTGGGTAAAGCCTACGATACATCCGGTGTCCACTTTTAAGACTTCACCAGCGGCCAATTGTTTTTTGGCCAAGGTACCTCCGGCATGTAAGAACGCCAACCCGTCACCTTCCAGTTTTTGCATAATAAAGCCTTCGCCACCGAAAAGTCCTCGACCTAATTTCTTCGAGAATTCAATACCGATAGACACCCCTTGTGCAGCGCAGAGAAAAGCATCCTTCTGGCAGATAAACTTTCCCTGTACTTCCGAAAGGTCGATTGTCAGAATTTTTCCCGGGTAGGGCGAAGCGAAACTGATCTGCTTCTTGCCCTGCCCTGCGTTAAGAAAAGCGGTCATAAACAGGCTTTCCCCCGTCAAGACCCGTTTACCGGCGGAAAAAATCTTGCCTAAAATTCCCTTTTCCTGATTGGAGCCGTCGCCGAAGATAGTATCCATCTTGATCCCGGAATCCATCATCATAAAACTCCCCGCCTCGGCGACCACCGCCTCGTTCGGGTCCAGTTCGATTTCGACGTATTGCATTTCCTCTCCGTAAATTTGATAATCTATTTCGTGTGCATTCATTTTGAAAAAAAGTTTATGGGTTTATATGCTTAGGAGTATACTAATTGAATATTGGTAGCGAAAAATGAAATTTTGTTACAAGCTAAATTCAAGGTACCCTGAACCCTTAATCCCTAACTCTTTACCCGTACAGTCCACTCAAAATTAAAGGTCGAGACCACCATCCCGTCTTCGTTCACGCCGACGGACTTCATCCAAAAAGTCTGCCCATCACCTGTCGCCACGGTCTTATCAATGGCTTCCCGTATCAAATGTCCATCCTCGCATGTAAATGTAATTCTCCCCGTAGCTTTTTTTGAAAAATTCCCGTTGTTATTTTGAACAAGCATGGAAATCCTTTTCCCGCTCTCCCGTATTTGATTGATGACCATAGCTCCGGTGCTCAGCTCAGCGGCCATACCCTGCACCGCCCAGAACATCGAATTAAATGGATTCTGATTGCGCCACCCATGCTTTACGGTAACCACACATTGCTGCTTAGTAATGGATTTTACCCTTACTCCCGTCCACCAAGCAGCAGGTAATTTGAAAAAAGTAAACTTGTTGAATTTTTCAGCTGTAACGCCCATTCTTCTTTGTGGTTTCCTCAAATGTAGCCAAAATTAGTGAGGTTATAAATGTTAATCTTATGCTAAATTATAGTACTTTGTTTTGCATAGTACCTTCTTTTAGATATATATTTGCATAAGAAACTAATGGCCAATGGAAACTAGCATGACCAAACCTGACAATTAATAATCAATACTTAATCCCAACGGGTACTCATCACACCCTTACATCTAAAGGAGTTTATTCATCAAATCAAAAAACGAACACCGAACTAAAATTCGGTAAAAGCAGTCAATCTATGCAGACTAACACTATAAAACAAAAACCGCGTTCCCCCGAATTAGCGGATCTGCATAAAAAGCAAAAAGAAATTATGAACGTAGAAAATACAAAGGCACAAATGCGCAAAGGGGTGCTGGAATACTGCATCCTGGCCATTCTCAATGGAAAGGACAAGTATGCCTCCGAAATTCTGGATACCCTGAAAGACGCCAAGATGCTCGTGGTCGAGGGTACTATCTATCCGCTCTTGACCCGATTAAAAAACGCAGGGCTTCTCAGCTATCGCTGGGAGGAGTCCACTTCCGGACCGCCAAGGAAATATTATGCCCTGACCGAAACCGGTATCCTGTTCCTAAAG
>NZ_JBGTHY010000337.1:0-2511 GCF_041745955.1 Pricia sp. | reverse complement strand
AGTTCCTGAAATCCTTGGACCTGAGCTTGTCGATCGCGGCATTTCTGGCAATTTTCAAAAGCCACGTGAAAAACCTGCCCCTCGATGCGTTATATTGGTCGGCACGGTGCCAGACCTTGGCAAAAACGTCCTGACAGATCTCCTGGGCATCTTCCTCGATGCCCACGATGTTCTTCCTTATCGCACCGCGGATATTGGGGGAATACATTTCATATAGTTTCCCGAAGGCGGCTATATCCCTGTTCTGGAAATTGGCGACCAGTTGGTCCATGTTCATGGGGTTGGGTTTCCCTTGGTGAGATCGGGGCAAGGGTCGGTCGGATCGGTACATTTGCTTCTGTTCGCCGAACAAGGTTAGCGATTATTTAGTTGTGGATCGGACGCAATTGGACAAACATTTGATGCTAATGTACTGGAAATCTTTGCATTGTACATAAAATCCTTCAGGACTATGCGATTCGCCTACGTTCTATCCATTGACAAAGGGAACCTTCCATTTTCCGCTCTGCCCTATGTTCCATGTTTTGTTCTTTATGGGCGGCAGGACCAAAGAGGACCATTGCCGAACACGGGCCACCTTACTTTCCCATGGCCATATTCCATCAAAGGGGTTCAATTCCTATGGGGGCGGCCCATCGTAATTTCCTGTGGGCAGGGCACAGAATGGAATATATCGAACTTAAGGTCAATTCCTTTATCAAGGCCCGGATAAATCCATCGGTTCAAATCCCGCACCTTGATATCCACCTTGAGGACATGATAACGATATTTCGTGGCCCGCAGGACATGGGCGGTCGACCAGGATACCGTGTGGACCGACCTTCTTTTCCCGTTTCCAGTTCAACGGATATAGAAAAGTGTGCAGCGACCGTGACCAATGGACCTAACTCAAATCTTAAAAAAACGGTTATCTCCGCTTACACAACGTTTAATACCCTATTCACATCATTTTATTGTGGCGGGGAATGCTGTTTACGTACTTTGTCGATGACTTAACCCCACAGACTGCCCATTATGAAATTAAGAAGTATAATCATAGACGATTCCCTTATGCAGCGAATGGCCGTGGCCAGATTGGTGAACGATCATCCGAACTTGGCACTGGTAGCGGAGTACGGCAATGCCCTTGAAGCGAAAAGCGGTATCAAGGACAATGAGATCGATCTTATTTTCCTGGATGTCGAAATGCCGATTTTCAATGGTTTCGATCTTTTGGAGTCCTTGGACGACCGACCACAGGTGATCTTGATTACCGGTAAACCGGATTATGCCCTTAAGGCCTTTGATTACGGCGTAACCGATTACCTTCACAAACCCATAACCTTGGCCCGTTTCGAAGCCTCTGTCAAGAGGGCGGTAGCCGAATATGGGCAGATACATGAGGTGCACGAGGACGGGGAGCATATCTTCGTGAAAAGCAACCTGAAAAAGTGCAAAGTTGTCCTTAACGACATAAAATGGGTCGAAGCCCTTGGCGACTACATTAAATTGGTGACGGACGATGGCAATATCGTCGTACTGTCCACCATGAAATCCTTCGAACGACAGTTGCCGGAGGATAAATTCCTACGGATCCACAAGTCCTATATCGTGAACCTGGAAAAGGTCGAAAGGTTCAATAGTAAAAATGTTGAAGTCGGGGGTAGACGGATACCGTTGAGCAGGAACAAAAAAACGGAATTGGCGGAGGCGCTGGACAGCGTTTAGGGCGGGACCGCTCACATATTCCATTGACCGGGACTTTCCCCGTACAATCGGAGGTTTATCCACCAAGCACTTTAGGGTAGTCTCGTATAGGTCGAGAATTATGTTCGGTATCGGTATCGACCGATTTTCCCTCCAGGATAAACGCGTCCCTGTTTTTTGTCCCGGTGCGGTCAAATACCATGCTGCCAATAAATAATCAGGACCGGCATTTCTCGGAGATTCCCCATCGAATTGAATTTAAAAGGGTCTATACCTCCCCGAATAAATATATGTGTTTTTAAATGGCGGGCAAACTTCTCCAATTCCCAATAACTACTTCGATCATTTCCCAAACCTTGGTAAAGTGCAAAAAACGGGCATAATATTCCACCTCGGGCGGATTAAAGTGAGCATAGCGCAGCGGGGCAAAGTGAGCCACCTTGGGCGGACGAAAGTGAACCACTAAAAAATCGATTCTATTTGTGGGTTCCCATCGGTTCTTCTATAAAAAAGACGATGGCAAACAAACAGATAGATATGCGCAAGGCAAAACAGATTTTCAAATTGTACGGCGAGGGCGCGAGCAAACGGGGTATCAGCAAGCAGCTGGGCCTCTCCCGCAATACCGCAACCAAGTTGGACTTATATCCAATTGTACATCCTTTGAAGTTCAAACAAACCCGTTTTCCATTAATTGAACCAGTACATTTTATCCCACCTTTATTTAGACTTCACAAAACAGGTGTTGGTTTGCGATTGAGGGCCGTTTGACTATACTATACAAGGATAAAGTATTATACATTTCTTACATATCGTCTATCCTTA
>NZ_JBGTHY010000336.1:0-3299 GCF_041745955.1 Pricia sp. | reverse complement strand
ATGGATGGGCAAAAGAATATTTTACATTTTTAGAATTTCTTTCTGCAGCATCTCAAGCGCCTTGTTCACCGTTTTTTGGATAATCCGTTCCCGATGATTGCCCATGTTGAATTTCTCGGCGAAAAGGCCTTTTGGGGAGGCTATGGCAATACATACCGTACCGATCTCGGCATCGGAATCCCCTTTCGTGGGGCCGGCGTTTCCCGTAGTGGCAATGGCAAAATCCGTTTTCAACAGCTTTTTTGCGTTTCCGGCCATGGCTTTGGCTACTTCGGTACTTACCACCGAATGTTCGTCGATCATTGCGCTCGGTACTTTCAATACGTTTACCTTGGTCTCTGTGGCATAGCTTACGACGCTTCCCTTAAAATAGGCAGAAGCACCGGATAGGGCGGTCAGTTGCTGTGCTATGCTACCCCCGGTGCAACTTTCTGCGGTGGCCAAGGTCATCTTCCTTTCCGTAAGTAGTTTGGCGACGACTTCTTCGAGCGTTTCCTCATCTGCTATACCATAAATAATATCACCGATCAAGGGATTCAGCTTTTCAAACTCGTTTTCAATGGTATCTTCCAGTACTTTTTGATCAGTGCCTTTGGCCGTCAACCGCAACCTTACCTTTCCCAAACTGGGCAAATAGGCCAATTTTACAAAAGATGGCAGGCTATTCTCCCAATCCTCGATTTTATCGGCAATGGCACTTTCGCCCAGGCCATAGGTGACCAAAGTCCTATGAAGGATAAAAGGCCGCTTAAATTGTTCGATAATTTTAGGGATGACCGCATTCCGCATCAAATTTTTCATCTCGAAAGGCACACCGGGAAGCGACACAAAAGCCGTTTCACCGGACACCATCCACATTCCGGGGGCGGTACCATACTCATTTTTAAATACGGTCGCCTTCGACGGAACCCTAGCCTGTTTTCTATTGATGTCGGAAATGGGGGTCGAGGTGATATATTTTTTGAAAAGATGTTCTACATGGGCCAGAACATCCGGGTCCTCGACCAAGGTGTCATCGAAGAATTCACAGAAAACGTGTTTGGTAATATCGTCTTTGGTCGGGCCCAGCCCACCGGTTATGATGACCACTTTGACCCTTTTTTGGGCATCTTCGAGGGCTTGAAGAATATGCTCCCTATCATCTTGTACCGAAGTAATCTGATAGACCGAAACACCGATTTTGGTCAATTCTTTCGCAATAAACGCGGAATTGGTGTCCACAATCTGGCCTATGAGAATCTCATCACCTATGGTAATTATCTCAGCGAACATTACAGATGAAAGTCCTTTTTAAGCTCCCCTACGACCTGATAGATATCCTTTTTGAGCATCTGGAATATTTTTTCCATCTCCGATATGTCCGCTCCCTGTTTTCCCAAGGTCTCTATTTCCAAGGCCGCCTCACGGGTCTGCTCCATCCCCAATAGGTCTACGTTCGGTTTTATTTTATGTGCCAATTGGTAGGCCTGTTCGTGATCTTTTTGGTTCAAAGCGGCCTCCAGGTCCTCAAGGTCTTGGGGCACTTCCTCTAAAAAAACGGAAATCACGGAGTTGATGAAATCTTCATCGCCATCGGCCATTTCATTTATTTTATCGAGATTGTAGATCATTTGGTGGGAGTATTGGGTTTGGTGTTCGGTGTTTGGTGTTTGGTGTTTGGTGTTTGGTGTTTGGTGTTTGGTGTCGTAAATGTTCATTTTTCTTGGAAATTCGGTGTTTTTCAATCTGAATTGAATTATTTCGCTTTCACCGAGAACATTTCATGTCCCTCTAAAACGCCGGTAAGGTAATCATTTGTAACGATTTTGCCAACTCCGGATGGCGTACCGGTAAATAAAATATCCCCCTTTTTCAACATAAAAAATCGGGAAACGTAGGCTACGAGTTCATCTATTTTCCAAAGCATCAACTTTGTATTTCCTTTTTGTACTTCGGTCCCGTTTTTTACCAACGAAAAGTCGAGGGAATTCAAATCTTTAAACTCCGATTTTGGCAACCATTTTCCGATGACCGCTGCACCGTCGAATCCTTTTGCTTTTTCCCAGGGCAGCCCTTTTTCCTTTAGTTTTGATTGAAGGTCGCGGGCCGTAAAATCAATGCCGAGACCCACCTCATCATAATAGTTGTGAGCGAATTTCCCGTCGATATGCTTGCCGACTTTCTTGATCTTCACCAGCACCTCGACCTCATAATGTACGTCATCGGAAAATTCGGGAATATAAAAATCCTGATCCTTCGGCAATATGGCAGAATCGGGCTTGATAAACACCACCGGCTCAGTAGGCCTTTCGTTTTTCAATTCTTCGATATGGTCGGCGTAATTTCGGCCAATACAAATCAATTTCATGCTTTAAACTATCGGATTATTGAATTTTTTATTGTCAACTGCCACTGCCAACTTTCGCTTAACCAAGCTTATTGTTCAACTTACTAAGTTTTATTTGTGTCAGCACCTTCTTCGTGTACAAAGGAAAATCCGCATTTAAGATCCATCCGAAATAGCCGGGTTCTTGTTCGAGTACGTCGCGTACTTTTTTGCCTTTGTGCTTTCCAAAGGAAAAGATTTCGATACCCTCTTCATCATAGCCCAAAAAGCCCGCAAAATCGGCGAATTGGCGATGGGTGGAAAACTCGGCCAGTTTTTTGACGTTGTTTTCCAGTTCGGGATAGCGATCTAATTGGGCCTTCAGCACTTCGTAAGTTGCGTTCGTATCGGCTTCGGCACTGTGGGCGTCGACCAGCTCTTTGTCACAATAGAATTTATAGGCGGCACCGAGCGTTCGTTTTTCCATTTTATGAAAAATGGTCTGTACGTCGATGGAGACCATGTTCTTCATATCGAAATCGACCTCGGCACGTAGCATTTCCTCGACCAAAAGGGGAATATCGAAACGGTCGGAGTTGAAGCCACCCAAATCGCAGTCCTTTATCATCCCATAAATTTCCTTGGAAAGTTCCTTAAACATCGGTTCGTTCGCCACTTTTTCGTTGGATATCCCATGGATGGTAATAACATCCTCGGGGATTTTGACTCCCGGATTGACCAACCAGGTCTTACTTTCAGTCGTACCGTTAGGGAGCACCTTTAATATGGAAATCTCGACAATACGGTCTTTGGCGATGTTCGTACCCGTGGTTTCGAGATCGAAAAAACAAATGGGGCGTGTAAGGTTTAAATCCATGAATTGGGTCGTTTAGGTCAAAGATACGGTTTGGTGAGGTTTTGAAAAATGAATGGGATATTTTATTAATGTCCGACTTCAAGATCACAACCGCGTATTGATAATATTATTAAAGGC
>NZ_JBGTHY010000335.1:0-2112 GCF_041745955.1 Pricia sp. | reverse complement strand
CTGGCTTAAACTGGCCAAGGTCTGGTCCAATTTTACTATCAGTGGATTGCTGCTGGATGCGGATTGAGACAACTGATTCTTTTCCATTAGGGTCGCGTTATACCGGTCAATGGAATTGATCAAAGAAGGATCGCTCGTACTTAGTGCTCCGGGAATGGGCGAATCGAGATCGCCTTGCATCATATAACTTTCAATGGATTCGATGACGTTGATCTGGCTTTGATAATCAATAATCATTTTTTCATAATCGTTCGCCTGCTCTATATAGATATTGGCGTTGCTGCCCACATCCGTTAGGTCATTTTTTGTTTTGAATTCTTCGACCGTTTTTTCCACGCCGCTGATTTCACCCGATAACAACTTTACCCGATCGTCTATCATCTTGATGGTGCTCTCGGCCAACTCGTTATCGTACTTTATTTTTTCCTCAACGTAGGACTCGATAAGACCGGCCAAAACATCTTCCCCCTTTTTCTGTGTCACGCTTAAGAATCGTAAACCAATAAGACTCCCCGTGTCATTGATAAGCTCTACGCTTAAGTTTTCCAGAAACTCATCGATGACAACATCGGTATTCCGAATGGTAAAGTACAGGGGCTTACCATTATCTTCATATTTATTTCCTGATCTTCGGGTAACGGTAAACGTACCGAACGGTTCCGAGACCAATTCGCCAAATGCGTATTCGGCTCGATAATCCTTATCTTCATATTCCGTATGTATTTCATAACAATTCCCTCCCAATAGTCTAACATATATGGGGTGGTCGTAAACCAGTCCTGCAGCGGTCTCATCTACCAACACCTCAACCGGAACGTCTTCCCCATAAAGTTCTACATCGCGAATGTTTCCCTCCATATAAAAATTTATATTGAGCGATAGTTTGGAAATGACTTTTTCCATAAGTCCGGGCGATTTCAATATTCCCATTTCATCCTCTACTTTGTGGGACGTTTTGATAAGACCCAAATCTTTAAAGCTAGCGGATTCTATGGCCCCTTGGCCAGGACTTTCATCCTTTACCTGAATTGTACTTTTGACCTCATATTGAATCTCGGCCCAATATCTGATAAACAGAAAGACCGCCAGTAGGCAAATAGTCAGACCTATGGCAAACAGACGCCAATGGTTTAAATACCCGGCGATTATTTTGCCAATGTTCTTTTCTTCCAGTTCTCTTGACTGTTTACTCGGTTCGGACATAAATTATAATGAGTTACGAATGAATCAACAAAAATACTATTGTCATTTTATATTACTATAGTTAACTTTCACAAAGGTCTGCTAAAGAGTGGTCTCGAGATGTATTGTACCTAACCATCAATATGCCTTTTCTTCACCGGCAAATACGTTATAGATCGTAAGATAAATGATATTCAAGTCGAAGACCAAAGACCATTTTTCTACATAGAACACATCGAGTTTGATTCGGTTCAAAATATCCCGATGCTTTAGGATTTCGCCTCGATACCCCCTAATCTGTGCCAGCCCGGTGATACCGGGCTTCACAAAGTGCCGTACCAAATATTTGTCTACTGAGCTCTCATAGCCTTCGGTATGAAGTTCCATATGCGGCCGTGGGCCGACAACACTCATATTTCCAAGAAAGACGTTAATAAACTGCGGTAACTCGTCAATACTGGTCCTTCTGATAAACTGTCCGATTTTCGTGATGCGCATATCGTTCTTAGTCGCCATTTTAGAATCGCTATCGACGTTTGTGGTCATCGACCGGAATTTATAGCACCAAAAAACCCTTTTCTTTAAACCGTGCCTTTTCTGTTTAAAATAGAGGGTGCCGGGCGATTCCCATTTTATCAAAACGAAAAGCACTGGTACCAACCAAGATAGGACCAAGACCATGACGAACAATGAAAATATAATATCAAAGATACGCTTAACCCATTTGGCATATTCGGTATCCAAAGGTAACCTTCTGATATTTAGCACGGGAATACTGTCATACATCTCCAACGACATCGAACGCGTGAACACCTCTTTATTATCGGGAATGATTTTTAAGCGTATCAAATTATTATCGGCAAAATCAATGAGATTTCGAAGTTCACTCTGTGAAAATTTAGAGGCCAAACAATACACCTCATCAATTTC
>NZ_JBGTHY010000334.1:0-3781 GCF_041745955.1 Pricia sp. | reverse complement strand
CTGGAGGATAAAAACTATCGTGAGATCAGTGACACCTTGGGCATCAGCGAAGTGAACGCCAGGGTAAAGATGAACCGGATCAAGACCAAATTAAAAACCATATTGAATCCATAGAGATTATGATGGATGAGCTAGAACTATTAAAGAAAGATTGGCAGCGGAAAGGGGAAGCCCTTCCGAAGTTGACCTATGATGAAATCTACCGAATGCTCTGGAAAAAGTCGTCATCCATTGTCAAATGGATGTTCTATATAAGTTTGATTGAATTGGTATTTTGGATCGTCATGAGCGCGTTACCCTTTTTCTGGTCATCCTTTAAAAAAAATCTAGAGCAAACTTATGGCAATGGCGACCAAGTATTTTTCATCGCTAGTAGTGTTTTTGGTATTTTGATAGTTTTGATTTTTATCTACTACCTCTTTAAATCGTACAAGGCCATCTCGACGGTCGACAGTGTCAAAAAACTTATGGAGAGTATCCTGCGTACCAGGCTTATAGTTCGCTATTATGTGGTTTACAATCTGATTATGGCGGTAATTATGACCCTATATACTTTTTATACTCTTTTTACCCACGACAAAAAAACTATTCAATTACTCGATACCGTAAAGGATAATGGCTCCGAGCTACGTTTTTGGTTGGTTTCCGGACTGATAGTACTGGCAGGAATAGGTTTTATGGTAGGTATTATCTGGTTGTTCTACCGACTGGTCTATGGTATTCTTTTGAAAAGGCTCAACACAAATTACAAAGAATTAAAACGCCTTGAGGTGTAGGTTTTTAAACTTTTTTACGATTCCTAAAACGGCGGAGTTCGTTCTCTTCTTCGTAGGCCATAAGATCTTTTTGGGAAATGACCTTTAAAAAGGAAGGATGTTGTTCGATGGCATACTCCAGTTTTTCGATGATGGCGTCAAAAGATTCATTTTCATAGTCGATATCCAAAGGTTCCTTGATAACGATGGATTGCAGGATACCCTTTTTCTTGATACGCAGACCCTTTTTATCGAAAGAACGCCGAAAACCGTCTATAACCACTGGCACGACTATAGGCTTGTACTTTTTAATGATGTGCGCCGTGCCCTTGCGCAAAGGTTTCCACGGAGTGGTCGTGCCTTGTGGAAAGGTGATGACCCAGCCATCGCTCAAGGCCGTTCCGATACTTGAAATATCGCTGAACTTCACCTTCCGGTTAATATCCTGACCCTCTGAACGCCACGTGCGTTCGACACTTATAGAGCCCGCATAGGCGAAAATCTTGGTCAACATACTTTTTTTCATAGTCTCCGCCGCGGCCACATAGTACATGTTCAACTTCGGGTTCCAGATATATCCGATATTTTTTATAGAATCGACCCTACCGCTCAAACTGGCATTGAACACATGAAACATGGCCACTACATCGGCAAAATAAGTTTGGTGGTTGCTTACGAAAAGTACGTTTCTATCAGGAAGCGACCGTATAATCTCAGAACCGTCTACTTCAAGACTATTGAATCGCTTATACCGGGAATGGGTCATCAACCCCAATATACGGATAAGCCATTTTTTCAAAAATAGGATATGCCCGAACGGATTTCTTTTGAATAGCCCCATAGAATGCTAAAATACGAAACAATGGAGAAATGGGGAGTAACATTTGAGATATTAGATTTCAGACGGGAGACAGAAGACGGATGACGGATGAGGGATGCTTACAAAACTTCCCGTAACAACGTTCTCATTTCGTTGAGCATCATAGCGGTCGCGCCCCATACGGTATACCCGTTTAATTTAAAGGCCGGCACCGAAAGATTTTGGGCATAGGATGTGGTCAGGGATTCGGTAAAAAGATTGGAATCGTCAAGAAAAGCGGACACGGGCACTTCGATCAAGGCGGCAACTTCCGATTTTTGGGGTACAAAGGGTTCCAGCTTACGGTTACGATAAAGACCCATAAAGGGCTTTACCTCAAAATTACTAGGGGGAATATAGATTTCGCTACATCCTTTGATTACCTCTATTTTTTCAGGGGATACCCCGACCTCTTCCCAAGTTTCACGTAAAGCGGTGGCCATAAGGTCAACATCCTGTTTTTCAGCTTTGCCGCCCGGAAAACCGATTTGGTTGGAATGTACGTCCCTCGGATGGCTTTTGCGTAAAATAAGAAGCAAATGTGTGTCGTTTTGATTATCGGGATAGAACAACGCCATCACCCCTGCCTTCTTCGGATTCTTTTGTTCCGATCTCGCCCTTCGCAGTTCTTCCAATCGGAAATTCGGTGCCATTTTTACGTGCGATGCCTCCCCCGGTAACGGCAGATTTTTTATTTTTGGAATCCGTATGGCAAAATCATCAAAATCCATGGCAGCTCATCGTTTTATTCCCGTTGCAATATTACTACTATTTTTAACCGCTTCCTGTGGGGATAATCCAATGGAAAAGTCTACCTCGAGCACCGAAAAGGAAACGAAAAAAGATTCGGTGAAAATCGATTCCGCACAACAAAAAAAGAAGGAAGATAAAGAGGAAAAGTTCGTGCTTACCGAAAACAATGCCGTCGATTTTTTCTTCGATTACCAAAAAAACCTAAAAGTAAACAAGGTAAAGATTACGACCCGACTGGGCAGTTTTACGGTTCAGCTCTTTGACAATGTGCCCTACCACAAGGCCAATTTCATTTATCTGACCCGAAAGGGCTATTTCGACGAAACACAATTCCACCGCGTGGTCAAGGATTTTATTATTCAGGGCGGTAATTCCGATGACAGAAAAACAGGAAAAAAACGTAGCGCAATCGGCCGTTATCTACTACCGCCCGATACCCGAAAAGGACACCGGCACCATCGTGGCACCCTATCGATGCCCAGTAGCGAAAAGGAAGACAATCCCCATATGCTCGCCTCACCCTTCGAATTTTTTATCGTAGTAACCGATCCGGGTTCCTATCATCTCGACGGCGACTTCACCCCTTTCGGAAAGGTCATCGAAGGTATGGATGTGGTGGATAAAATTAATAACGTACCCGTCGGCGACGGCGACTGGCCGCTACAGAATATCTATATTCAGAAGGCGGAAGTGGTGGAGTGAGAAATTCCAAATTCCAAACGCAAATTCCAAATATAAGGTATCATGCTAAGCTTGTTACCTAAAAAAAGTCAAGGACTATCCTTATTAGGCCATTTTTATAGGAATTTGGTGCTCGGATTTTGGAATTTTACTTCCTATTCCTATAAATATTCGGCAACGCAATCTTGAATTTTACGGCCAATAAACGAGTGATAATGATAATGGCAATGGCACCGACGTAGGCGTAGGCGGAGTCAAACGGTAGTGGAACCAAAATGAAATAACTGAAACCTCCCAAAATACAGGCCGTGGCGTAGATTTCCCTTCTGAATAGTACGGGAATTTCATTACAGAGCATATCCCGTATCACGCCCCCGAAGCAGGCGGTAATAGTACCCAGGGCAATACACATGACCGGTAAAAGGTCGGCAGTCAGTCCCTTTTCGATACCTAACATGGTGAAAAGGCCGATACCGATGGTGTCGAAAAGAAAAAGGGTGCGCCGGAAATGCTTTAGTTGGTTTACAAATAGAATGGCCAATATGACGGTGATCATGATGACAATTAAATAGGTGTACTCTCGCATCCATACCACCGGCGTATTTCCAATAAGTATGTCCCGCAAAGTCCCCCCGCCCACGGAGGTAACAAAGGCGATAATAAACACCCCGAACAAATCCAATTTTTTATCCATGGCCACCAATACGCCCGAAATGGCAAAGGCAATGGTGCC
>NZ_JBGTHY010000333.1:0-8285 GCF_041745955.1 Pricia sp. | reverse complement strand
AATTACTGCCGTTCCAATTGGCCCAGACCGGTGGGGCGATCGGCGCTTGGTTCAGAGCTTGGTTTACGAGGGAGTCTACCAGCGTGCCTGCGTTCATGCCGACCGCTTGGTCAATAGTCTGGGCGGAGGCACTGAATCCCAGTCTTCGATATAAATGAGCGGCCCTGGATGGATTCAAGGGCGTTGTGTACGGCGCCAGTGGGGCCGTATTGCAATTCACGAAGTATTCCATAATTTCAAGTAGGCTAAGGCCCTATCCGTGTTTGGGGAACGTAAAGGGTCGAGTTCTTAACGGATAAAGGTTCCTCATTAGTGTGGTCATTGGTGTATTTTCGACGTATGACTTAATAAATTGATCGGCATCTGCCAATTTATTCGGTAAGAAGGGTTATTTTTTCGGTGGATGGTAAAATGCCGTTAACAATCAGGGGCAAACATGGGAAAACACAACGAATTCGGCAAGGAGGGCGAGAAGATAGCCGCAGCGTATCTCATTGAAAAGGGATATACCATCCAACAGAAAAACTACCGCTACCAAAAGTCGGAAATCGATATCATAGCCCAAAAAGGGGGTATTCTTGCCATTGTCGAGGTGCGGGCGCGCAGCACCGATCATATCATTCCCATAGCTGCAACCATTACCCACAAAAAAATACAACTATTGGTCAGGGGTGCCAACCACTATGTAACTTCACGAAAGCTTGATAATGTTGAGGTGCGCTTTGATGTCATTACTATTCTTAAGAACAGCGCGGTCTTTAGAATTGAGCATTTGGAGAGCGCTTTTTATCACTTTTGATTGTTAGAATGCTCGATGCTCGATGACCGATTCCTGATTCCTTACGTGGTGTGAAAGACGAGGGATCATGGATGATTCGTGAGATTTTCTCTTCTCTGATTTTATTGAACGTGCTTGATAGATCAGTTTCTATGCGCGAAAAGCCAACATTTTTGTTTGGTAATTCTTTTCCGACCCACGTCAATTTGTTTTATTTGTAACAATCTGTTATTTTTGTCAATCAACCTCATTTTCAATGAAAACCATATCCTCTATAGTCGAGCAATACATCAGAAAGAAGCCATTTTTGCAAAGTGCTTTGGCTCAGGGTATTATCAACTTGACTTCGCTGTCACGCATCATAAATCCAGAAATCGAGCACGAATTGGGCAAGGAAGTCCGCAATGGGGCGATTGTAATGGCGTTAAAACGATTGTCCGACGATTTGGAGTTTCGTGCCACGCACAAGATTATCAAGGTATTAAAGAACATCGGTGAAATCACGGTCCGCTCTTCGCTGACGGATTTTACCTTTCTAGTGTCTGAATCCGTTTTAAAAAATCAAGCGCAGCTCTTGGACGAGGTGAACAAGAACAAAGAGGTGTTCTATACGTCTTCCCGTGGTGTGAACGAACTGAATATCGTGGTCAGCAACAGTCTTGATGCGACGGTCGAATCGCTTTTCGAAAAGGAGCGGTGTACCCAAAAGGCGGAAAACCTGTCCTCGATCACCGTAAAGTTACCCGCAGAAAACGTTTCCGTACCGGGCATCTACTATTTTATTTTCCAACGACTGGCTTGGGAAGGCATCGTACTTTATGAAGTGATTTCCACCACGAACGAGTTCACCATTTTGGTCGACGACGATCAAGTCGATGTGGCGTTCAAGACGATTAAGGATTTGAAGACGCTTTAGGAGTTTGTTGTTTGGAGTTTATTGTTTGGTGTTTGATTAAAAGGTGACTAAGTTAATCCGGGCATATCATAGATTGATTCAAAAGTTACTGCCAACCGCTACTGCCACTGCCCACTACCTTTTATCCTCTAAAAACTTCACAACCTCCTTATCGCTCTCCGGTTTCGCAATGATCCGTTTGTCCGTATCCAAAATAAAACTATAGGGCTTCTTTTCCAAACTACCGTTGATCCCCACTTTGTAGGTAAGGCTCTTAGTTTCGTTGGGATGGCCTACTAAAATCGTAGCATCGGCTAGGGGCAATATTTGGTTGGGAGCAAAACTTTGATGTTCTAAAAAATGGGATTCTTTTGCGGTTTCCGAAAGCCGGTTTCCGCTTCTGGTTAACGTATCGATGTAATCACGATCAACAATCATCCAAACACCGTTGCCCAAATATTTGACCCGTCCTGAAATGTGTATACAAAAATCAACAAGTATATGTATAAAAATGATGGATATGTATGACCATCGATGCTGTCTGTGATGCTTTCTCCTTAAAAAGAGATGCCTATTACAAATACCGAAATAGATTCGTCATCAAAAAACAAATAGAGAAAGATGTTGTACAGCTAGTACGAAAAAGTAGAAGAACAGTGCTCAGGGAAGGTACTAGAAAACTCATGAAGTCGCTATCTAAGGACTTTAAAGCAATACCTGAAAATTGGCAGGTACAGGCTATTCCGTATAATAACCATTGGGACTACAGCTGAAAAAATCCCGCCCGTCCGTCGGAATATTTTCCGAAACTTCCACACTTTCACCTTGCAATGCTACCCTCGAAAATAGATTATGTTTTAATAAGTTTTGCGGGGTCGGCCGAGGTAAGTACGTTATCGTAAATAGATTCGGTTTGTTAATCCTTAATCATCTCTTCCTCTTTCACCTGAAACGGAGCCGGTTGACAGCAATCCTGAGTACCCCCAACTTCGACGGTCGAAGACCCGAAGACGGTAATATTGGACTTGATAAAATCCTCTTCGTTGGCCTCATAGATGTTGTCCACATATTTCTGGGGATTTCGGTCGATGTAGGGGAACCAGGTACTGTGAATCTGCACCATGATACGGTGCCCTTTTTTGAAGGTGTGGAGAATATCCTGCAAACGGAAGTTAACGTCTTCAGCCTTGCCGGGAACAAAGGGCTCCGGTTTTTCAAAACTGTTTCTAAATCTTCCCCTGAAAACCTCGGCACGTACCAGTTGTTGGTAATCGCCCATGACAATATTATCGGGATTATGCTCGTAATTCTCATGATCGGGCGGATAGACATCAATGACCTTCACAATAAAATCGGCATCGGTAGTACTGATGGCGACTTTGAGCTTGGCCAAAATCTCCCCCGCCAGCGTTCTGTCCACAGTTAGCGGTTCGGTTTCAAAGGTAAGTACATCCGGCCGACGGGACGCCTCTCGCTGATCGTCGGACATGTATCTTCGGGGCGTGAAGGTCAAACCTTCGGTCTGGGAGGTATACGGTACGGGCTTTTTAGGGTCGCTGGTATATTCGAACTTCGCGGTTTCATCTATGGGGCCATTGATACTGAGCTTGCCGTTTTTGCCAAAGGCCAGACTTACGGCTTCTATGTTTTCGGGGGGCCATTGGTCGAATTTTTTCCATTCCTTCGAACCTGTATCGAACATATAGGCTTCGGGTAAGGGGTCCGTGGCCTCGTCCTTTAAGTGTTTGGCAAAGAATTTTTGCTCAATTTCCTTAAGAAAAAAGGTGGCGATACTGTCCCCGAAATAAATGTGGTTGTGTACGGTCTTACCTGTTTCCCGCGCCCATCCGCCGTGGTCAAAGGGTCCCATCACGATGGTATTTTCGGTTTTGGGGCTAGTGGCCTCGACGGTCTTGTAGATGTTCAGCGGGCCATAGAGGTCTTCGGCATCGAACCATCCGCCAACGGTCATAACGGCCGGTTTGATGTCGTTCAAATGGGGCAGAATGTTCCGTTTCTGCCAAAATTCATCATAGTTGGGATGTTCGGTGACCTGCTTCCAAAAGAAATTATCGCTATGGAATTTTTTGGTGATATTTTTGAGCGGTCCCATCCTAAGGAAAAAATCATAGGCATCGGGAGCCGGATTGTCATATAACCGCATCAGCTTGTCCGTATACCAAGGTTCGCGGGTCAGACTGTCCTTTTGATAGCCAAAAACCGCAAAGGCTGCCGTATAGCTTTCCAAAAAAGCGCCTTGATGATGGAAGTCGTCGAAGAAAAAGTCAGCAATCGGGGCTTGCGGCGATGAGGCTTTCAATGCCGGATGCGCATCGATCGTGCCCGCGGTTGCGTAATACCCGGGGTACGAAATACCGTACATACCCACTTTGCCATTGTTCCCCTTGATGTTCTTTACCAACCATTCGATAGTATCGTAAGTATCGGAACTTTCGTCAATATCCTTTTTGTTTTTCGGATTGTTTCCGGGGATGTTCGGTCGCATGTTGTCAAAAGTACCGTCGGACATGTACCTACCACGAACATCCTGAAAGACCAAAATATAACCGTCTTCCACCAGATATTTGGAGGGATATCCGGCGTATTGATAATCAGTGTAATTGGATGCATTGTAGCAGGTGCGGTTCATTAAAATAGGATACTTTTTGGAGGTATCCTTCGGGGTATAGACCACCGTGAACAGTTCGGCCCCGTCGCGCATGGGGATGCGGTATTCCTTCAGGTCGTAATTTTGCTTGAGTAGTAAGGAATCGGGATTTTGGGCATAGCACGTTGCGAACATCAGCAACATAATCAGGCAAAAAGGAATGCGTAGGGTCATCATTTTCATTTTAGGTGAAATCTAAATTAGTGAAACCCAAGACAGGTTCATAGGGTCAAGACGATGGATCGTGTATTTTTATTGTACGTATTGATACATCTGAAAATCCGTGAATTTGTTTTTGAAATATACAACCGATGTATACACTCAATCCCCTTTGGAATACTCCCCATAAACGGCGTCCCGAAATGCCTTATGCAATCCGATTTGGTCATAGGGCATTAGCTGGACGAACAGTACCGCAGTCAAATCATTGACGGGGTCGACCCAAAAGAGGGTGCTGGCCGCCCCGTCCCAAAAGAACTCCCCCACCTCGCCGTAGTTTTCCTCCGCGGAGGCAGGAGGCGCGGTTCGAACGGCAAAGTCGATACCGAAACCTACCTGACCTTTACTCGGCAAAAAGTGGCGTTCGGTGACGCTATCGGCCAATTGATTGGTGGCCATGAGTTTTACGGTTTCCGGTTTTAAGATCGTAACAGAATCCAAAGTGCCTTCGTGTACCAACATTTGGGCAAATTTCATATAATCGTCCACGGTTGAGGTCAGTCCGGAACCGCCACGGGTCAACGGCCATTTTTCAAGATAATTGGAATAGGTAATTGTATCACGTTCCAAGATGCCTTCGCTGGTTCTACGGTACAAAGCTGCAAAACGGTCTCGATCTTCTTGCGGGATAAAATAGCGAGTCTCGTCCATCCCCAATGGGTCAAGCACATGTTCGCGCACATAATCACCATAGGGTTGCCCAGAAATCCGTTCCACCAAAAAGGCCTGAACGTCTACGGAAGGGCCATACAACCATTGTTCCCCGGGACTGAAGGCCAAAGGCGTACTGCCCATCTTTTCCGCCATCTGTACCAATGTGTTTTCGCGGTTCAGGGCATCGGTTTCCGCTACTATTTTGCCGAGTCCGGTATCACCCACACCTCCAAAGCCGGCCGTATGTCGGGTCAGGTCACGGATGGTCATAGGTCGCTTCGGGTCTTCCAAAATTGGTTTTCCGGAAGCATCCTCGCCTGTGTAGACTTTCATATTGCCAAATTCCGGGGCGTATTTTGACAGGGGGTCGTCCAAATCGAATTTACCTTCTTCGTAGAGGGTCATCAAGGCAACGCCCGTTATGGGCTTGGTCATCGAATAGATTTGTACGATGGTATTTTGGTCCATCGGTCTTGACGCCTCGCGGTCGGCGTGGCCGAATGCGTTGTAATAGACCTCTTTTCCGTTTTCATAGATTAGGGCCGAAACAGCCGAGATGTTTCCTGAATCTACAAAATGTTGTAAGGTGGAATCTATCCGGGTCTTTGCGGTCTCGTCGATTATAGTTGTACTCTCTTCGGTCTGGGTTTCTGTTTTTGGTATTTCCTTGCAGGCGGAAAGGGAGAGGAAGAGAATCGCTACGAGGTAGAAAGGTTCTTTTTTCATGGTTTTTGAATTTAGGAAAAGTCGTGGAAAGGGGATATGGGATATTGAACTTATCTTGGGTTAATATTTTACCAGCGATTTGTAAAAATATCGGTTCCCGACAATAACTCAGGATGGGTTCATGGTGATAGTTTTACTTGATGCTGTCAAATTTGATGCTATCAAATATAGACTTTTAGAGCTGATTTCGATAGCTTTCACGAAAGTCTGTTAGGGTACGGCCCGAATTTTGGTGAATAAAACGAAATTAGTCTATTAAATGGGTCGATACTCAAAACTGGCCTTGACCACGCCATGATCGCTTGTACCGGTTTCTTTGTGGATGTCATTGTTCAGGTGGTCGTTGGTAATCTCCATTCCCTTGTAGGCCCAGACCCGTTTTCTGGAGGCATCGTAAAATTCCTGTGATACTTGAATATGGTCCAAAGATTCCTTGATGTTCTGGTAGATAAGGGTGTAGTAGACATCCCGTAGGCTTCGGTACTGTTCCAAGGTGGCAACGGTGTATAGTCCGGTGTCGGTACCCCCTTTGCTGCCGCTGATCAGATAATTGGGTTGGCCGGTCAAGATATTCAGGGAGTTGCTCAACCGTCCGTCATTGAGGTCGCCAATCACGACCAGCGGCCGATCTGTATCTTTCAACTCTTCGACGATAAGCATTCGCAGGGCAGGTTGAGGTTGTAGAGGTTAAAGGATGCAAAACGGAGCTGTGTTCTCGGTGCCATATCATTTTATTCAAAATCCGTATCCGAAACGTCTTCGTTGATCTTGACTTCGGTCACTTTGAAGTCAAAACTCTTCGGGCCGACGGTCTGGGCAAGGGTGAAGGGGAATTGAATTCCCGAAACCTCTTGGTAGTCTTTATAGTTTATGGTGCTGGTCATCTGTTGCCCGCCCATTTCGGCCGTGGTGATTTCCTGTACTTTGAGTCCGGTTTCCATATCGTAAAAGACGGATTTCTCTTCGGACAGTTTCAGTTTGTACGCTTTTTTACCATCGACGGTCTCCATACCTTCAAGGGTGATAGTATCATCCCCTAAATAATTCAGTTCGGGAAAGGGCACGGCTTCTTCCTTGATCTTTACGATTTCTTCCTCGCCCATATCCTTGCGCTGGCCCTGCATCATCATATAGCCTTTTTCGCCGTCGAATACCTGCTTGCTCATCGAATTGCCACCGACCTTGACATCTTGCATAAACTTGCCGTCGGCCGTTTTCTTCATTTCAAGGTTTAATTTCATGCCCTGCGTTTCGGCTTCCGCGGTCATGACATAAGATTCGATGCCGGATAATTTGTCCTTGCCACCGATGGCTTCGATGTATTTGTTCAGCACCTCGTTTACACCAATGCCTTTAGGTAGGGCGGCCGCTCCGTCCGCAGGTTTTTTGGTGGGATCGGCATTTTTATCGAAGTATTTTACGGGCACTTTTTTTCCATTGAACGTGATGTTCTCGAGATTGGGCAGCACTTCACTGGCCTTGCCTGTAACGACGATACGCGTGTTTTCAGGCTTGATGTATTTCTGAGCCGCTTTTTGCACATCTTCAGCGGTCACCGCATTGACGCGTTCGAGGTAGGTCGTGTAAAAATCCTTAGGAAGGCTTTCGGTTTCGATATCGAGCGCATATTCCGCTATGGTCTGGGGATCTTCCAAGGCCATGACAAAGCGGCCGGTGTACTTCGCTTTTGTATTTTCAAGTTCGGCCGCACTGACTGGTGACTTCCGGATGTTTTCAATTTCCTTCAAAAGTTCCACGACCGAACTATCGGTTACGGCATTACGGACGCTGGCGACCGCCCTAAAACGTGAAGGAGCATATTTGTCATTGCCTAAACGGGAATACGACCCGTAGGTGTAGCCCTTGTCCTCCCTAAGGTTCAGAAAGAGCCTGCCTTCGCCACCGCCGCCCAGTATTTCGTTGGCCAATAGTGCCGGAAGGTAATCCGGATCTTTCATTTTAAGGAGCACTAGGTTTTCCAAAATGATTTCGGATTGTACGGCGTTGGGCACGTTCACAAAATTGATCTGGGTATACAGCGCATCCGAGGGATTCGAAATGCCAAGTGATGGCGGAGTCCCTTTTGTCCAGGGCGTGAAATATTCCTCCACCAGCTTTTTTACCTCCTTAAATTCCACATCCCCCACAACGACCAAATACGCGTGCGCGGGCAGAAAGTAATTGGAATAAAACTTTTTGACATCTTCTAAAGTCACTTTGTTTACGGATTCTTCCGTAGAAAATTCACCGTACGGATGCCCTTTTGTGTAGGCCAAGGCACCACTTACATTGCCGGCGATGGCCTTAACATCCTTTTCCTCGGTTTTGAGGCCGGTCAACATTTT
>NZ_JBGTHY010000332.1:0-6835 GCF_041745955.1 Pricia sp. | reverse complement strand
GTTTATAAAATCATAAAAATTCTTTTCTTCTTTTGTGTTTTTAAAGTTAAAATCAAAGAAACAAGAGCAAAAATGGGCAGTATTATTGAACCAATCGCCCCCGATTTATAAGGTGGCACCTGTTTAGGAGAAAAAGATGTTTACTTTTGCAAGTAATTGATTTTCAATACTATAAGTTTGAATATGATAAAGTGGCACTTCTTCTATTATTGTTTTGTTTGCGCTTGCACCAAATATTCCGAGGGAGAAATGCCGGTCAGTTTTTTAAAACTTCTATTGAAGGCCGTTTTTGAATTGAAGCCACATTCAAAAGCAAGAGATAAAAGGGTGTATTTTTTATTTTCGGAAAGGCTCATGATTCTTTTGAATTCTTCAACTCAGTGGTCGTTTATAAAATCATAAAAATTCTTTTCTTCTTTTGTGTTGATGACTTGGGAAAGATAATTTGGATGAACCTCTATCATTTGTGCCAAATCACTAAGTGTCAATTCCGCATCTTTATACGGTTTATTGGTTCGCATAACCGAGGTCAGTTCATTATATATATCGTTGGCCGCTTCACTGCTCAAAGCAGATTTTTCATAGTTGACCTTTATTGAGGATTCAATAGCCCTGACTTGAATAACTTCACTTTCTTTGGTAAATTCATTTATTCTTTCTTGGGCATCAATATATTCCGCATCATTAATCGGCAACAATTGTTCTTCATCGAAAGCGAAAAGTCCGATATTCTGACTAAAGACACCTACCTGTTTGATACCAAAATATCCCATAAATGCCATAAAAAATACGACCACGATATAGGTATATTTTTCGTCATCGCTAAAGATTATCACCAACCATATAAGTGATATTCCCAAGATTAAATATTGTAACCAGTTTAAGTTTATTTTCTCGGTATATGAAAACTCATTTTTCAATGCTTTTTTATAAGTTCTTAGTTTATACAGAGACAATATGGTATAAATAACTCCAGAAAATACAATTAGCATTAGATTGATAGTAGTAAAGACCTCATATCCTGCACCATCATTTTTAAATATTGCTATTTTGGCCTCATGAGAAAGCAGTAAAAAGTCAGAAAAGAGTAGGTAAGAAAAAACTACTGGTAAAAAATGTAACAGGTTTATAGCTTTAAGAGGCTTTCCGGGGGTAAGCGCGGTGGTATATAAAAACAATAAAGGCCCCTGAAATAATGGCAAAGGAAACCCTATCCCAAGTATAAATGGATATTGATATTGAATCTCGGTAATATGCAAATAATATAATAAAAGGGTAAGGGTAGTAACCAATATCCAAATTAGTAATATCATATCCGCCTGCGTCTTTCCCTTTTTGCTCAGTAGAACAAGAGAAAGAAAAATGCCGATTACAATTCCGGAAAAATAGAGCATTGTTTTATATAAATCAGGACATAAATCTAAAGTATAATTGGGGGT
Organism: Pricia sp.; assembly: GCF_041745955.1. NCBI lineage: Bacteria > Pseudomonadati > Bacteroidota > Flavobacteriia > Flavobacteriales > Flavobacteriaceae > Pricia > Pricia sp. The sequence continues at coordinate 5,396 of NZ_JBGTHY010000332.1, read as the reverse complement.
TAAAGGTATACTAAAATCATAAACTCTTATCTGGAAGACCTAGATTTAGTTTTCAAGTTGTTGTGCGATCGCTCTTTACTGTTCTATCCAAATTCGGAACTGGGCTGTGCTATTTTGGCTCGTTGCAAGGTGTTTTTGACATCCTTTTAGCTTTACGGCCAAAGAGTTTTTGGTATAGTATTCTATTTTTTCTATGTGTAGTTTATTGACAATTACACTTCGGTTGAGCCTGAAAAAATCCAATGGATTAAGCTGTTCTTCAATTTCTTTCAGAGTGGATTCGGTAAAATAATTCCTTCATTTAATTTAGGCAGCCTATAAATACTTTTTTGTATTTTTCAGGAAGTGAGCTGGAAGATGACTTGGTTTGCGTTATCATTAGTTCCGGTATCCGAAAGGTAGACCCTGTATTTACTAGTTTTAAACTATTCAAAGGTTCAACCAGTTCTTGAATTCAGCGGCCCGATTTTTACTTATCAATATAGGGGTGCTAGTTTCCGGGGAGACCAATAGTTTGAGCTGATTGTTTCCGTATTTAACAATCTTCCTAATACTTGAAATGGCAATAATATACTGTCGGTTGGCCCTGAAGAAATAATTCTCGTCCAGTTGGGAATACAATTCATCAAGGCTTGCAGTGGTTGTCGAACGCGAATCATTAAAACAAACCACATAGGTAATGGTATTTTCAGTAAAGATGTGGGCTATTTCTTGAGTTTGAATGGATAATAACTCATTGTGTCGGTGGGTCAGAATTCTTCTTTTAATTTCGGAGACAGAAGGTTCTTCGCTAACTTTTTGCTGATAGTCGCCCAAAGCCCGGTTCAATTTCGAAAAATTGAGCACTTCATCCTCCAGCAATTGTTTTTGCAATTCCAGTCGGTTCTCATATTTACTACCGATAAATCGAACCGTAATTACAAATGCAGGTATGATAATAAGTCCTAAAACCGCAAACAAGGTGTAAAACCGATCTCGCAATCGGTCTATCTGTGAAAACAGACGTTTTATATTTACATTGGAAGCAACTATCCAATCCGAGTTTTGAACCGGAAACATAAAAATGACGTCGGAACTTTTGTAGATCTCACCATCGGTATTTCCCGACCCGTTTTCCTTGCGTTGCATCAGCAAATCGTAAAACTCATTGGGGCTTAGGTTGTCGGCTACCGACGAAACAAAAGAGGTGCTTGAACCCATCTTTTGCCCGACCTGTTTCACGTCGGGATGGCAAACGATTCGCCCCGACCAATCTAGAATACTGATAAAAAGTTGCTCTTGGTCCGTATTCCTGATGCTTGTCTGAAAGTGATCTATGACGGAATCTTTAACCACACCTTCGTTCAACTCATGGCCCACAAGGGTTGCCATCGAACGCGCTTCTTTTTTTCCGATTTCAAGCGCGGTAGTCACCAATTCAATGGCGCTTGATTTCAAGGCGAATCGGATTGCGATTAATGCGACGATCAGGAATATAATCGTCACGGAAATGAAGGTGAGAAAATAGAGCTTGTCCTTACGCATTTCGGCGGAGCATTTTTTCGAATATACTAATTTACCGAGCACCGTGAAACAAACGGATGTAGTTTCGTTTCCAAGAACAGAACACCGAACCATGTATTTTTTCAATCCTTTATATTCCCTTTCAATCCGAAAAATTCACTTTCACCTAAGTTTTATTGTCCCTTTCGAACCCAGTTTGTTGTTTTGGAAAGGAATATTCAAAGCACAGCTATGAGAAAAGAAATCCTACTCTCAACCCTCATTGGCCTGTTGTTCGGTTCTTGTACGAACGATAGTGAATCCGATTTAAGGGAGCCCGATAGCCCAACTGCCGTTAGCTACGAGGCAAACATCAAACAAATTATCGCGAATAATTGCCTGGGATGCCATAGGGATCCGCCGGTAAACGGAGCCCCTTTTCCCCTGAACACCTTTGATCGTGTACGTGATAGAGCGGAAAATGGCAATTTACTTGCAGCGATGAAGCGTCAAACGGGTGAGCCGGCAGCGATGCCGCCCGCAGGTAGATTACCCCAGGCGACCATCGATTTAGTAGAAGAATGGATAGACGAAGGTTTTTTAGAGCAATAAACAAGGTCTCCATGAGTATGAAAAACAGGATGCAACAACGCTTTTTTACAGGGTTTTTCGTTTTTTGTATGCTGGCAGTGTTCGCTGTACACGCCCAGATTAAATACATCGATAAAAGGGGGGTGATTGTGTTCGAGGCCTCGGAAAAATTCTTTGAAGAGGTAAAGGCAAAAAACAAATCGGTAACCACCATTTTGGATGTTATCAAGAACGAGATTGCTTCCTTGGCGCTCATTCGCGGGTTCCGCTTTAAAAACCCGTTAATGCAAGAGCATTTTAACGAGAATTATATTGAGTCGGACATATATCCAAAGGTGATTTTCAGGGGAAAAATAAGTGATTTTGATCTGAACGACCTCGGAAGCGGAGCCAAGAAATTTACGATCAAGGGCGTACTTGAAATAAGGGAGCAAAAAAAATCGATCGAGCCTGTTGTTCAAATCCAGCTGATAAACGGCGTCATTTCACTACAGGGTAGCTTTATGGTGCTTCCTCAAGACTTTGATATTCAGATTCCCAAAATTGTGGAAAATAAGATCGCCAAAGAAGTTATGGTGCGGTTCGACTTTAAGCTCTCAGCAAATGAAGATGACTAAAAGACACTTGTTTCTAGGGATTTTTGGCCTTCTGATCATCTTGATAGGCTGTGGATACTTCTATTTGAATCAATCCCATAGGAACATTCAGAAAGAAGAAGTCAAGTATACGGTCACTTCTTCCGAACTGGCGGAAAGTTTTAGAAGGTCCGGGCCAAAAACGGACATAGCGGACCAGGTTATCCAGACTAAAGGTAGAATTACGGCCTTGGACGAAAAATCGGTAACCCTCGACAAGAAGGTCGAGGTACTTTTTTTGAAGAAGTTACCTGCAGGTTTGAAAAAAGGCAAGGAGGTAACGATCAAGGGCCGATGTGTAGGTTATGATGACCTGTTGGAGGTGGTAAAGGTAGATCAGGCCCTATTGATAGAACAATTTTAAATCAAAAGTAAATCGTTTCGAACATGAATAAAATTAGTTGTTTTCTACTACTATTGCCTTTGTTTATCTGGAGCCAAGACGACCTTCTTGACGAAATAGATACCGTTGACGTTTCCAGTTCGTATGAAATAGCTGCCTTCAAAGGGTTAAAGCTCATCAATCTGGAAACGACCAAAATGGTGTCACGGAAGCAGCTCTTTTTTGTGGTTTCCCACCGTTTTGGCTCGGTCAAGACCGGAATCGATGATTTTTTCGGCCTGGACCAGGCCGTGACCCGGCTGAATTTTATTTATGGTATATCCGACGGGATAAACATCGGAATTTCACGAAGTTCGTTTCAGAAAACGTACGAGACCTCCCTCAAACTTCGCTTGGCCCGGCAATCCCCTTCGGGCTTTCCCGTAACCCTGGTTTGGTTCAACAGTTTGCAGCTCAACGGATCACTTGATGAACAGGAACTACCGGGCCTGCAATTTGAACACCGTTTGGGGTATGCCAGCCAGCTGCTCGTTTCCCGAAAGGTATCGAGGGATGTATCCATAGAATTGGCCCCCACCTATTTTCACGATAATCTGGTGTCGCCCGAAGGGCAGAACAATTCACAATTCGCACTGGGACTCGGGAGCCGTTTTAAATTTTCCAAACGCTGTGCGATCAATTTGGATTACGGACTGCATTTGAACCGCACCGCTAATTCACCTTTTAAGAATCCGCTTTCCGTTGGATTGGATATTGAAACCGGAGGCCACGTATTCCAGCTGCACTTCACCAATGCCCAGCCTATGAACATAAATAACTTTCTGGGAGAAGCTGCCGGTGATTGGGGGGATGGGAACGTTTATTTCGGATTCAATATCCTTAGGGTTTTCTAGGGGACATTTTTTGAAATCCTGAATTTCCCTTTCAAGGTCGGATATTCCCTTTGAGGAAGATTAATTAGAACACGTACTGATTTTAAATTTTATTTGAACGTAAGAACCTAAAAAATGCTACTATGAAAAAGCCATTGATTTTATTGTTTTCCGTATTGTTTTTATTCAATTGTTCCACAGATGACGGCGGCACGACTCCCGCACCGGATGGTAATCCGACCCCGACCCCGACCCCAACCCCAACCCCAACTCCGACCCCAACTCCAGAAGTTAACGCCGTTCGTTTAAGGGATGATGGTGCGTTTGGCAAGATCCTAACGGATTCCGATGGAATGTCGCTCTATTTTTTCTCACCGGATGCCCAAGGAGATTCTAACTGCACCGATGGGTGTCTCAATACCTGGCCCGTTTTCTATGAATCGGATCTCACCCTGGACGAAGGATTGGAAGCCGATGACTTCGGGTCGATAGCGCGAAGCGACGGCGATATGCAAACCACCTACAAAGGGTGGCCGTTGTATTCTTATGCCAGTGATAGCGCCGAAGGCGACGTTAACGGCGACGGGGTGAACGCGGTCTGGTTTGTGGCCAAACCCGATTATTCCGTTATGATGGTACAGGCACAGCTGGTAGGCCGTGATCGCGATGGTACCGAAACCAACCTTACCGGCGACTATGAGCCCGGAGACGGTACTACTTTTTACATGACCGATGCGTTCGGTAATACGTTGTACGGCTTTAGCAATGATGAAAATGGGGTGAACAACTTTACCAACGAAGATTTTTCGAACAACGCCGTGTGGCCCATTTTTGAGGAGGAACTGGATCAGGTGCCTAGTATATTGGATGCTGCCGATTTTGGGAGTATCGATGTATTTGGCAGACAACAATTGACCTATAAAGGTTGGCCTCTTTACTATTTTGGTCAGGATGAAGCACGAGGGGATAATTATGGTGTCGGGTTCCCGGTCGCAGGAGTCTGGCCAATCGTAAACCCCGAGACGGAAGTAGCGCCCCAGCCTGAGAATGAGAGCGTAGTACACGGCGTTACGAATAACGGTGCCTTATCCTACATTTTTAATGGTGATGGGTTGACAGATGCCGTCAATCCTGACCTGACTCTGACCCGCGGGCAAACCTATGAGTTCGATGTGACTGCCCCTGGCCATCCTTTCCTGATTAAGTCGGTTCAAAATATCGGTACGGACGATTCCTATACTAATGGAGTCGATAATAATGGAGCATCCGAAGGCAAAGTGACTTTTACCGTGCCCATGGATGCACCCGATACCTTATACTACATATGCGAGTTTCATGGTCCGATGACGGGAACGCTCAATATAGTCGATTGAAAAAGAAGATTGCGAGTAAAGTGTTATTTTTAAAACCAGGATTCCGATGGGCATCCTGGTTTTTTCATTACGATACGCAGAATGAACCATCGCTTTGTAT
>NZ_JBGTHY010000331.1:0-2692 GCF_041745955.1 Pricia sp. | reverse complement strand
AAGAAAATTTAAAAAAGCTCCTAGGAAGGGAAATCGACCTTTTAGAGGAACAGACTTTAAAAAATCCTATTCTCATAAAATCAATAAATGAATCCAAAGAAATGATTTATGGATGATGGCAGTTTTGTGCCTCACCCATTTTTTAAGGATTAATTCAATTATAGCTGTTTAAAAAACACTAATTTTATTGAATGGATTACAAAGACCACATAACCATAGATTCAGAAATCCGTTTTGGAAGGCCCATTGTTGCCGGAACCAGAATTTCGGTCTACGATGTTCTCAACTGGCTTTCAAAAGGGATGGGAAAGCAGGACATTATCAGGGATTTTCCGGAACTGAACGAAGAAAAATTAAATGCTTGCCTGGCATTTGCAGCCAACCTGGAAAATAGAATCCGTGTGGGGTAATAGGGGGTCATGCCATTACCAGTTCCGTGCTTCTTTTTCGAGGTCTTCGACCGATGTAAGCTCGCCCCTTTGGATTTCGCCTTCGGCATCCAAAAGTTCCTGATTGTACTGCTTCCTCATCAAAGGTTTTCCATCGACGGTATACCCTACGATACCATCATCTTCATGGTAGCTTTCCACTAATGCCTTTATCATTTTGAGAAGCCTGTTGTCTGCATCGATATAGTTCTGTACGCTCTATTTTAAATCCAAGGTTGCCATTTCAATAGTGTTTCTAACAAAATAAAGTTACAACTTCCGTTCCATAGATTTCAATTTAACGGCTAAAGGATTAGATGCCAATTCCAGATAGTACCATTTATATCGATTTGATTACATTTGCAATGACGAAATAAAAAGCACCGAAAAAGTTCACAAATCGTCAACATCGAAATCACCGAATACTGAAAATCCTTTTAAAATAGGGGGTTCAGAGCTTTGAGTTCGATTCTTGCCGAGGCTACAAAGATTTTGCAAACTTTAGGTTCAAGTTCTCCCAAAGCATAGGAGTTGCCGAGGCTATAAAATCTTCCCATCAAATATCCGCTAGTTACAACGGCACTTTTTGACAAAATATTAAAATAGTACCGTTCATACTGACGATACGTTAAAACTTACCGTAAGTCTAACCATCCTCCCGGATTAGTTTTATATTAGAAGCACCTTTAAAAAACCGTACCACCCTTATATGACCAATACAAATGCCGAGGCCGAGAGATTGGCCGTTCCCAATAATTATAAGAACTGGAAAAGATGGGGGCCGTATCTGGCCGAAAGACAATGGGGTACCGTTCGAGAAGATTACAGTGCGCACGGGCATGCCTGGAATTTTGTAGACCATGAAAAAGCACGAAGCAATGCCTACCGATGGGGCGAAGAGGGTATTGGAGGATTCTGTGACTCGCGGGAGATACTTTGCCTGGCCCCGGCCTTTTGGAACGGCAAGGATAGGATTCTAAAAGAGCGTTTGTTCGGACTGACCAACGATCAGGGCAACCACGGGGAAGACGTTAAGGAACTTTATTTCCATCAGGTATCTACCCCGACACATTCCTACTGCAAGTATCTGTACAAATATCCGCACAAAAAATTCCCGTATGCCGGATTGGTCAAGAAAAACAAACGAAGCCGAGACGAACCAGAGTATGAGCTGCTCGATACGGGAGCTTTTGAGAACAATGCGTATTTTGACTGTTTTATAGAATATGCCAAAGCGGATGTCGGCGATATCCTTATGAAGATTACCGTGGTAAACCGAGGGTCGAGAAAGGCGAAACTACATGTACTGCCCCAGCTGTGGTTCCGGAATTATTGGAAACATAACAAACGCTACATACGGCCCGGTATGAAATCGGTAGGTGAAGCTTGTGTGCAATCGCGCAGTGTTCGTAACGGCAGGTACTATTTCTATCACGAAAACGGCGAACAGCTTTTTTGCGAGAACGAGACCAATAATCAACGTATTTATGGTGTGCCGAACGAGGGCGATTACGTAAAGGACGGGATTAACGACCATGTCGTAAACGGAAAACCTACCGTAAACCCCGGCAAGAAAGGGTCGAAGTTGGCAATTTGGCACAGGCTTGAACTGAAAGCGGGTGAAGAAAAAACGATACGCGTACGCCTTCGTAAAAAGAAATTAAAGAATCCGTGGTCCAATTTTGATGCCATATTTGAACAACGAATACGGGAGTGCGAGCAATTTTATGACGATGTCATACAGAACGACCTCCCCAAAGCTCACCAAGAAATTACAAAAAGAGCCTTTTCGGGTCTGCTTTGGACGAAACAATTCTATTACTACGACGTTTTCAAATGGCTTTATGGAGGGCCCGGGGAAGCTACACCGTATCGCTCCGATGCCCGAAATACCGATTGGCAGCATCTGACCAACCGGCACGTCATCTCCATGCCGGACAAATGGGAATACCCGTGGTACGCCGCTTGGGACCTAGCCTTTCACATGGCATCGTTCGTAGAAATCGACCCCTATTTTGCCAAAGAGCAACTGTTGTTGGTGCTTCGGGAGAGCTATATGCATCCTAACGGACAGATTCCCGCTTACGAGTGGAATTTTAGTGATGTGAATCCGCCCGTGCATTCGTGGGCCGTATGGAATGTCTATGAAAAGGATAAGAAGCGAACCGGAAAAGGCGATACCGATTTTTTGGAAAAAGCCTTTCATAAACTGACGATCAACTTTACCTGGTGGGTGAACCAAAAGGATAAACACGGAACGAATC
>NZ_JBGTHY010000330.1:0-30771 GCF_041745955.1 Pricia sp. | reverse complement strand
CCGACAAATATCCCGACGACCACAATGATCAAGGGCTCCATAAGGGTAGACAACAACTTGGATTTCTGCTGTACCTCGATGGCGTATTGCTGGGTGAGCCGTTCAAAGATATATTCGGTCCGGTTCGTCTCTTCGGCCACCTTTACCAAGGACACCATTTTATTGTCGAAGATCTTATTTCCGGCCATGCTTTCGTTCAGGCTCCTGCCGGACAGCACCTCTTTTTCGATTTGTGCCAGCGCATCGTTCAAGGGACAAAAATCGATCATCTTGTTGACCAGTCGGATACTGTTCAGCATGGGTACCTTTGAGGAGGTCAACAGGGCGACGGCCTGGGTAAATTGGGCCAGATATACCGAACCGATAAAATTACCCACATAGGGCAGTTTCAGCAGCAGATAGTCCTTCCGTCGCTTGAACCAGGTTTTTTTCGAGAAGGTCCTCCAGAGGAAAATAAAAGCCAAGATGGAGAGTAGGGCCAGCCAACCATAGTCCCGTATAAAATTGGAGGCACCGACTATCATCCTGGTCATCGCGGGGAGTTCGACGTTGTTCTGCCTGAAAATGTCCTCGAACATGGGTACGACCATGCGCAGCATGAATATTACGACCATCATGGCCGTGACGAGGATTATTACGGGATAGGTCAGTGCGTTTACAAGTCCCCTTCGCTGTTCGTTCTTCCGGGCATAGAACTTGCCCAGTTCCTCCACGATCCTTGACAGGGTACCGGTCTCCTCCCCGATCTTGACGGAATAGTACTCATATTCCGAGAACTCCCCTTTGTCCTGTAGTATCCCGAAAAAACTCCTGCCAGAGACCAGGGCATCCACCATGTCGCCAAAAAAGGTCCTGAGTTTTTCCTTTTTTTGGTTTTCCCGTATCAACGTTAGCGATTCCTTCAGGTTGATGCCCGCTTTCAGGAGAACGGCCAGTTCCGTATAGAAATCCTCCTTTTTTTTGTTCCCGAAGGATTTCCCGAACAGCGTTATTTCTTTCCGTAAGGTTCGGGACAACCAGTCCTTTTCGGGGCCTTTGTTCGGTACGGGGGCTGTATGTTCCAGTTTGAATCCCATGATCTATTTCATATAGGTATCTGCTGAATTGTTTTTGTAAACGAACAATCGCCGGCCGCCGTGGGCCTTTCCGGTCCAAAGGTCCAAGGCATCGATTTCCCCCGACGTCCGTTCAATATTTTCGAACAGAAAACGACGATGTTCCCATATTAGGTCGAACGTATCCTTTCCCTTTACGATCAGGTTTTTGTCCAACTTATATTTTTGGGTCCCCATTTCATTGGAAAAACTGAGCTCCCCGTTCTTCTCATCATAAGCAATAGTCCCGTACCTGTTGAAATCGATCCATAGGGACTGTCGCAAGCGGTCCAGCTCGGTAGTCCTTTCATAGTTCCGTTCGATGCCCAGCATCTGCCTTTGCACCAAATTGAGCACGGCAAAGGCCATGCCGACCACGATTGTCGTGATAAGCAGGGTCACGATCATCTCGGCCAGGGTAAACGCCCTTACTTTTTTCATCCTATTCCCCATATACCATCGTTTCGACGATCGATTTGTCAACCCCTTTTTTTTCCGCCCGGAAAGTTACGACCGGGACTCCCGTGCTTTTACCATTTTCAACTGAGATTTCCCAACCGTCCATCTCGTCGAAGTATGGGAGATGTAGGCCACCGTTGCCGTATCGATATCGCAGCTCGTGGATCCGCTCCCGAACGGGATGTGTCCTCCCCTTGATACTGCTTGAAAAAAGGTTGTTCAACAGCATACTGGAGATCATGAAGACGATAACGATGAGCACCGTTGCCACCAAAGTTTCCATCAGGGTCGATGCCCTTGTTTTCTTCAGTACAACCATTTGACCACTTTTTTAGTCCGTTCTTTTCCGGCGACCAGTCCCACATATTCTTTCGGCAGTGCGTTGCCGTCGATCGTGCCATTATATAAGTGGTTCTGGTAGATGCTCCCGTTTTCCAAGGCGATAAAGCCATTGGTAACAACACTGCCGATTACGGAGCCTTTCAGCTCCAGATTTTCCGTGCAATAGATTTCACCGCGGACCGTTGCGCCCTCGGAAACCATGATCTGTGGAAAATAAGTCTGCTTTTCGGATCCGTCCAGATATGCCAATACGCCGTTTACCGCACTTCCCGAATCGACATGGAGGTTTGGCCCGATACCTTTTCCTTGCCCGGTTCCCCGGTTCCTTTCCGATACCACCAGTGCCGTAGGGTAGGACAGTTCACACCGTTTGCCCACGGATATGTACGTATCGGCAAAGGCCTGGAAGCTGCCCTTGACCCCGTCTTCGATAACGATCTCGGGAGCGATCAATATTACGTCCCGCAACGTTGCGGACGGTCCGACAATGATTTTCTCCGAGGCGGCTATGATGATGTTCCCGATCAGGGACGCCCCTTCCAAGCGGAGCGTTCGGCCATTGATATGTTTGGTGGGGGATAGGAAGGAATTCCTTACCTTCAGATCCCGCTCGAACATGACGGCATTTCCTTTCCCCTGAAAATTTTCTAAAAGGTCCGTTATCCCCCTTTTTGTTTCGGCGGCCATTTCAGGGATTTCGGGGCCGCTTTCCTTTCGGTCGCCATGGAGTAGTCGGCCGTAGCGATAGGAATTTCCGGATATGTTGCCCATCCGGATACCCTGGGAAGGCAGATAGGCATCCCCGGTTATTTTGGCGCTCCCGGCAATTATTAACGGGCGTTGCCTATCGGTCAGATAGAGCGCGGGCGATCCATTTCCGGTACCGTTGCCCACCAGGGCCGTCTTGGTAAATTCGGTATTTTTATGTTGGGCCTTGGAGGTGTACTTTTCAAATAGGCCCCAGTGTTCCTTTTCGACACGGGTTTCGATACCGAATTTTTCCTCCAAAGGCACCTCCAGGACGGAACTGTCTTCCATCCCTTTTTGAAAGGCGTAGCGCAGTCCGAAATCGGCCCGTTGTATTACCGAAACGGTAATATCGGTCCTTTTGCCGAAAAAGGTGTGGGAATGGCTTATCAGGACAAAGCCCATCAGTAGGATCGCCACGACAGCGCCAATGAACAGTACGAACTGTAGGGCCCCGGCCCTTATCTTCTTTGGACACTTCATTGTGCTATCGGAACACTTTTGGTCTTTCCATGGTACCGAACCTTTATTTTTTCGGCATCGCCCGAAACGAGCCTGACCCCGCCCAGGACCCCGTTCTCGTCCAACATCTGCTGTTGCCCGTCCACGGTCAGGAAAAAGATCTTTTTCCCAGTTGTGTTTTCCGTTATAAAACCGGTATATCGGATGTCCTTCTCCGGAAGGGCCTCTTTTTTCGGCACGGCCTCTTTTTTTCCAGGCACCTCCGATCTTGGCAGGGTGCCCAGGAACGGATCCCGATAGTCCGCCACGATACCGAAGCTATCCGGGCGCTTTATGGCCACCGGGCGGAATTCCCCTATATCGGCTACTGTTCGCGATACCCCGGTCGGGGGGCTCACGGTCCTTACGATCCTAAGGCCCAGTAAGCCCCAGACCGTGAGTACGAGGCCCAACAACAGATATGTCCTTTGGTTCTTTTTCAATGGGCCTGGAGATTAGTTCGCGGATGCCTCTACCTTAAAGGCGCTTGACGAGAATTCCGTCCGGAAATCGCTGTTCAGTGCCTTTACCCGCCATTCGTAGTCCCCGTTGTCCAAATTTTTTATCGCCTTGGTACCGATAAAAGTGCTGTCCAGGACAATGGTGCTGTCCAACAGGATCTGGGCGGCCTCCCTGAAATTGGGCCGTGCGATCTGCACAGAATAGGAGTCGGCATCGGCCACGCCGTTCCAGGTAAAGTTTACTTGGGAATTTTCCACGACCACGCGGTCTTTTGGGGCGACGATCTCTACCTGCCGACCCGAAATATCCGGGACCTCCAGAATATCCTCACATCCGGTAGCAAAAATCCCGAGGTATATCAGTGCCGATAAAGCTTTTAATAATTTCATAGTTTCAGATAGGATTTGGTTTCGTTCAATTTTTGGGCGTCCCTTTCGGTCCCTTTCGGACATTTCCCGCCATCTGCGGAAATCGACGCAATGCGTTCTTTTCCAAATCTATCGGTATCCCAGCAAAATCCGGACACCTCGTAATCGAAGATTTCCATGGTCGATATTCTATAGGAATTTCGCTTACCGTTCTTTAGAAGTTCGATATCCAACAGCCCGTCCTTGCATTGGGTAAGGAAGAGCCCTTCCGCTCCAAGCAATCGCTGCGAATTTTCGGGAGTTTCCAAAACGGCAATCTGGGTCACGATTTTAAAGTCGTCATCGTTGGACAGGTAGGAACGAACGGTGGAATTTATATTTCCATTCAATTGCGATTGCAATGCAATTTTGTCTGAAAGCCGTAGACAGAGGTATTTTGGTTTTACTGGCAAGGAATCTATGAATATTATAGTGGGTATAGACCCTTGACGTGCAGTGTAATCAGTGTATCTTTTGAAATTTGATTTATCGAACTGTAGTTCTCTTATGGAGAGAGGGATGCCTTTTTTAAGATGGGGACTTCCAATTGCTTGGAAGTTTTTGGTTAAGAGGCGATTTTCCTCTTTTCCGATTGTTCCTATGGAAGGGATAAATCGTTCTTGGTTTCTTTTAATATCTTGGAGAGGGCCACAAGAAAATACCAATAATGCCATTATTGCATAAAACGTAGGTCGCATAAGTAGGTTTCTAATAAATAGAAACGTAATTATGGACTTAGTGTTGTATAAAAAGTGAAATAAATCCCGCCTACATGGACAGAATTTTATCTATGCTCGATGTGATGCTCAAAGATGCGCAGAACAATACGCTACAGGATAAGCTGGCTTAATTCAAAACTTGCTTGATTTCTTCCAATTTCATTCAACAGGAAACGTTTTCTGGTCATAAATAGCCAATGAATCACCGAGGATATTGCCCTTGGTCGTGATTTGAAATTTCCCATTCAGCAACTATGGATTGAGAGAGTGTCATAAACGTAGTGATAGCTTCATTACTATCGCTTGTAACAAGTCGTTGAATAGAAATATATTAGTTTTTGCTTGTACCAGCGGGGGGCTAATTTGTATTTTCGATTACTATTAATTTATTATTCTTTGTATTTACTAGGTAGTAATAATAGTAAACATTCTTTGGGCCAATTTTTCTATAAACTCCAGCTATATAAAAGTCTTTCTCATTTGATTTTAAATCGATTAAAAAATCTTTTATCCATTTTGATTTTTCTTTTGGAGTTACTTGGTTTTTAACGGATTCAATGGAATTTTTCAAATTATTGTAAATAGCTGAATCAGTATTCAATCGCCCCCAATTTTGTACCATATAATCTTCGTCAAATACATCTTTAAAAATAGGATAGTTTTTGAACGTCTCTATTTCATAAATCAAATCCGTATCTTCAATATCATAAATTACTAAATCATAAAGTCCAACATAAAAAGATTGCTGCTTTTCCAAATTAAATTTTCCGGGCAAAACCTTGGTGGTGCAAGATATTATTGAAATGGCCAATACTATAAAAAACCTCTTCTTCATAATGTTATAGTTACAACCCGAAAGGTCTAAAATTTGGAGTGGCTTTTGGAAATGGCGGTGTATTCACGTTTATTTTACCTTTTCCATAACCGTAAAAAAGAAAATCATCTCCTGATGGTGCAAAAATATTAAGTTTGTGAAAATCATATATGTCAAAATAACCATTGGATTGATCTATTGTAACTGTCCCGTTATTTGGATCGAGAAGTACAACATTTAAGGTTCCATGTACCCAGGAAAGAGTATTGTCACTGGCAGGACGATATATTACATGAGACTTAAATGCATGTATATTTACTCCTTTGAAAAAATTCACTAACTGATTGTTTCCATTTTTAAAATCTTGTACGCTTAAACGACTGCTTTGAAAATCGAGCTTAGAAAAATCTACAAGTAAAGATTGACCGTTTCCAATTTTCCTCCATCTATCTGCTTCAGCTTCGGTTACAATTCCATCTTGATCTGGTCTTGAAGAAAAATTAGTCAATAACTGTAAGGACGTATAGGGGTTCTTCCAATTTGCAGTAGACGTACTAGCGAAACCAAAAACATCTGAAATATCCATTAAATGAGTTGTTCCAATACCTGTCTCAATGTCGTACGTTGAGCATCTACAATCGTTTTCTCCTGTGGTAATGGAATCGGGGCAATCTTTACCTACACATCCCCCGTCCGGATCCGAATAGCTTATCGGGTTGTTCCCCATGCCGATGTAAGGACTGTCGAACTGGCCATAGGGATCTGGGCTAGTCCACCTTCCGATACGCGAATCGTACATCCTAAGCTCGAAGGCGTTCAGTCCCGTTTCGTCGTCCTTCTCGGAGTACTGTCCCTGATATCCGTAACGGTAGTCCCCGACGATGTTCCGACCCGGCATAGGCGACCCGAAGGGGTAGTAATCAGTAGCCGCGACAAGTCCTATTGGGGTACCGCTATCAGAGCGACCTACCACAGCACGGACGTTGCCAAGATGGTCGGTAATTTCGTATAAATCTGACTCGTCCAGTGGTTTGTGTAGACCTAAACGACCAAGGCCATAAATTGGCTGTTCGACCAACGAGCCGTTTCTATAGATTGCCAATATACTTCCCGATAAATCCCGAACATAAGTCTCAGTATTCATCTGAGAACCGTTGGTAAAAACCTCTTTTTTATATCGATGGTTACGCTCGTTATAATGGAACTTTACCAACGTGGAACCATTTTTTTTAACTTCCGTTACTAAACCATTCGTGTTGTAAAGATAGTCAACATTCTCTATATCGTTGCGAACCAACTGCCCTATTGCGTCATATATGTAATTATCAGAATTTTGACTGTCGATGTCATCACCGCTCGCAGAAGCGTCTACCATATCCGAAACATGATTCAACTGATTCGTACTGGAGTTATAATTGTAACTCAGGTCGTCCATTCCATTATTTCCCATCCCCCCATCTTTGTTACGTTTTAGAGAAAGGATATTACCGTTCGCATCATAGGTAATGTTTGTAACATCATAGTCTCCATTTGCAATAGAATCGAATCCACCGTTGGATACAATTCGAGCAATATAATCACTACCCTCCTCAGCGTGAAAGCCCGGCGCCAAAGTAATACTTTGCGAATATTCCTTTAGAGTCGAAGTACCACTAACATATGTATTCGTATCGGTATAAGCAGGATCTAACCCCGTATCTGTCTCTTGGGTATGTTTTCCGTAATTCGCGCTTGTGAGCCAATTGTTTCGCTCGTATTTGTAGCTATAGGCCTGTGAGGTTGTATTGGGCGCGTTACTATTCCATCTAATGCCCTTGATATTGCCATTGTATTGATTGTCTCCGTACATCGGTGTTTCAATACCCGACACCTCGCGCGAATAATCGGTATTATGGTAGTCTATCTGCATTCCGAATACGTCGGCTACCCCATCCGGGTCATATGATGCCTCAAGGCTTGGATGGTTAATCGACTTTAATTGCCCATTGATGTTATAGACATAATCGATACCTTGTAAGGGGATACCCTGTGTGTCAGGAGCTAATTCCGTACGTTTGAGCATGCCGGTTTCATAGTATTCGTAGTTGGCCTGAAGGGTATAGTCCTGGCCATTTTTTGAAGTTTCGACCGTAGTCAATTGGTGAAGGTCATTGTAGGTATACCGATGAATGAACTGATCAGAACTATCCTTTCCGTAAATTACCTGTTGGACCAATCCCGATATGGGATGATATTCGTAGTGCTGGGTAACATAATTTTCGGGCGAGGAGCTATCCGGATTTTTTAGCCCAGGGATTTCTAGGACCAACCAATTTACCCTGCCGTAAATATCATAGCTATAGAATGTTCGACCATACTTATTAGAGGTCTCGGCAACACGACCTGCCGTAAAAGTTGCCTTGTAATCTGGTTTGCCATCAAACCAACTTACATTATAACCTCTAGCGTCATATACGGTAATAGTGTGGTTGTCTCTATCCGTTGCTGTGGACATTTCGGAATAAGGGACTGTGAAATTTTCGTCGTCGGGATTCAATGTCTGAAAGTCAGAAGAAACAATCCCGCTTTGCACAGGCCTGCCTTTACCATCATAATCGGTAAATGACACCTCATTTCTCGTTGCTTGTTCGCTATTCTGAGAGTATCTAATTTGACCGTCTTGACGATATTTGAAACTAGAAGTACCTTCATCGGGATTTATGGTTTTAGTTAATTGACCCAATGTATTGTACTCATAATTTGTTTTCGGTTTGGTGCTCGTTGAAGTCCCTAGAGGTTGGTACACTTTCGCAATGCGACCAGCATCATCGTATTCATTTAAGGTATAATCATAATAGTTTTCTTTGTAGGTAACTGTTGCTCCCCCTGTATAGTCCTCTGGCGAATTGATGGCAACTCGATAAAATCCGTTCGGCGATAATGGGGAGTCGTTAGTGAGACCTTCGGTAATCAAATTGAAAACCCGATAAGTAACCCCGCTCGGAACATTAACTGTAAACCCCATGTTTTCACCTTGTGGCACATGTATGTCTATTAAGCCTTGTTCTCCAACCTGTATCGTCATGATCCGGCTTTCGGGACCGCCACTTCGGGCCGAGGCCAGGACCTTTCCATCCATGTCGGTAAAAACGACGTTTTCGTTACCATGTACATCACGCGTTACCGTTTTTAAGACATTATGCGAATCATACTTGGTGTCAGCGAATGCTACTGTCCTCGAAAGCTCTTGCGAAGCTTGGACGGTAAAGGAATATGTTTTTGAAAAAGAGTCACTGAAAGGAAATATTTGGTCGTCCCCATTGCTATCTATCCTGTTACCTCCTACGGAAAATAGTTTTTTGCCCGGAATTAATGAACTATAAACGCTTCTTGAAAAAGGGTGCTCGGTAATATCCTGAAAGCTTTCCCTAGTATTGCTATCACTGTAATACCAGCCTAAAGTGTTTGGCGCATTACCAATGTTCGGAGGATTGGAGGGATTTTGCTCCAAATCGGAGATGGTCATGTCCGTAGAATTGTCACCATTTTTTATAAAACCCTCTTGATATTGAAAGAACGTAGAATTTAGAAGAGGTGCCTCCAAAGTGGACAGTGCAGGCCTACCTAAATAATCGTAACGTATCTCAGAAGCCCATATGGAATTGTATTCCCTATCCCACCTTTGAGTTTGAACCTGTTTGCCCAACTCGTCATAGTAGGTCTTCGAGGCGACTTTCTCGATGCCGTTTATATCGTACGACCTTGAGGTTATGGTATTCCTGTCTTCGTATAGTAGTGGGCGTACCGAAATATTGATGTTTTCCCTTCTAAGGATAAGCCCTGTAACAATATCATTGGAGACCTCACAATGATAAGTGCCACTATCGTCAAATTGGGCGTTTTCGATGATTAGGTCGGGACTGTCCGGGGCATTGAGGGATACACCGTTTTTAAACCAATTATAGTGATTTTGGGAGCCAGATGTACTGACAGTAAGTGTGATATCCTCAAATTCATTTATTTCAAAGGTTTCTTCCTCATTTACGTTATCTTGCGGAGAATAATTAAAATAGATTAATTTAGAATCGAGATTATTAAATTCATCTTCCAAATCCCCAAATTGATATTGATTACCGTCTATGTATAGACTATACAAATCAGTCATATTCGCTAATTCTGATGGGATATTTCCGGATAGCCTATTATTTGCCAAACCTAATATACCGAGGTCATGCAAATTCCCAATTTCGACAGGGATAGTTCCACTGAGCTGATTGAATGACAAATTCAAGTTGCCAAGTTTAGTCAAATATCCCATTTCAATCGGTATACTGCCGTTGAAAGCGTTGTTATTAAGTTGTAGCACAGACAGATTGGTTAAATATTGAATCTCAATGGGAATACTTCCGGTAAACTGATTTTGGTTAAGGTATAGATGGGTAAGGGTAGATAAATTGCCCAACTCTGGCGGAAAGATTCCACTTAACTGATTGTTATCAAGGTATAAACGATTAATATTTAAAAGGTTCCCAAGTTCTGGAGGAATGCTTCCGGTTAATTGGTTGTATCTTAAATCTATCCTATTTAGTTTTATCAGATTGCCCAATTCCGAAGGAATGCTTCCGCTTAATTGGTTTACGTTAAGGTGAAAATATAACAAATTAGATAGGTTCCCCAACTCAGGTGGGATGCTTCCTGTGAGTTGATTGATGCTTAAATTTAGGTAATCAAGATTGGCCAAGCTACCTAATTCTAAGGGAATGTTCCCAACGAGTTGGTTAAAATTTAAATATAGGTATTTTAGATTGATTAAATTACCAAGTTCTAATGGTATTCCTCCGCCAATTTGATTATTATTTAGGTACAAATAAGTTAAATTCGTCAAGTTCCCCATTTCGGGGGGGATACTTCCGTCGAGTTGATTGGAACCAAGTGATAATATCTTTAAGCTAATTAGATTTCCTAGCTCAGACGGAATGTTTCCATTAATTTGGTTGGTATTCAGATATAGGTTTTCCAGGTTGGTCAACATTTCCAATTCTGGAGGCAGGGCGCCATCAAGTTGATTATTGTTTAAGTATACATGTGTTAAATTGGTTAAGTTGCCCAATTCGGATGGAATGCTTCCGCTGAGTTGATTGGAGGCAAGGTCTATCCGATTTAAATTAATCAGAGTTCCTAATTCCGGTGGAATATTACCGCTCAGTTGATTGGATGCAAGAGACAATTTATTGAGGTAAAATAAGTCTCCTATAGATGCAGGTATAGAGCCAGAAAGACCATTGTTATATAATTCCAATTCAGAGACGTTACCATTAATAACCGTTACCCCGTGCCACTGGCATGGTTCGGTGTTATCAATGTCCCAACTATTGCTCCAACTAGGGCCACCGGTCGCATTATAAAGGTCAATTAAAGCCTGCTTTTCACTTGATGAGATAGGAACGCTACAATCTGTCGAGGTGGCACTTGCGGTAGATTCGTATTGTTGTGCCGTTCCAAAGCTGGAAGTTCTCGACTGACTTGCTGTCGACAATGGGGACTGATGATTTTCCTTGAAGGATAGCATTTGTACATACGTATCAAGATAAAGTTCTCGTTCTTTTGCTATGAATCGGGATATCTCTTCTTGGGGAATGCCTCGATTGAGTAATTTTTGGGAAATCTTTTGTGCGTTGAACCCTATTTCCTCATCAGTGTAAGACTGACCCAAAATTGTCTGTATCCCGAAAAACCAAACAGAAAATAAAATGATTAATCGGAAAATCGGTTTTTGAAAGCTCATGATAAATCGTTTTGGAGATTGTTTCTCAGTCTGTATTATGTTAATAATAGTGTCTATGATTATTCGTTGAATAGGTACTTGTATGAATAATCGTACTCATTAGTTGTCTTGAAGCCACCTGAGCCCTCTCCATTGAAATCTTGGACTTCCGTCGACACCTTTTTTAATTTCCCAGACTCATCGTATTCATATCTTGTAGCCATATTGTTCGGACTTAAAACATCCGATAGTTCGTCCCATTCATTATAGACATAGGAAGTCATTGACGATTCTATGGGATGAATCCTGAAGTCATCAAAGAAAATATTCTTGTCTACTGCAGCTACATAAATGATTTTACTCGAACCGTCCAAGGTTGCATAATGGTTAAGCAGGGTCCAATCCCCGGCATGTACTACTTCACCGTTGAATTCTTTTTCACCGTCTCCATCGTTGATTCTTGCTTTTTCATAACCGTCGTTCACCCAAACTGAAAATTTGTACGTTCCAGGCTTGTAATTGCTCATAGAAATTGAAAATCCTCTTTCGACAGTAGTCCCTATAAGTACTGAATATTTACCCGTATGAGATTTCCAATCAACCCTACCATCCCCATCTATTCCGTCGTCGAGAACACCGTTAATCATATGTTCTGCACCGCTATAATACATGTCTTGGTAGCCCGCATCTGATACCGAAACAACTTTGGTGTCGCCGTATCCCATTTTGGTTGCCATCCTGTTACCATTGATGTCTATAGTTTCCAAAGGCACTGAATACTCATTGTACTGCGTGATTTCGGATAACTGCTTCCATTCCGAACTGGAATTATTGTCATCGGTCCAATCAAAACCATCGTGCTCATTTTCATAACTAGTGAAGAATCCATTGTTATCCGTATCACCGTCCCAGACATAACTTTTATGTGGATGCCATACGCTAAAGAATTCCGTAAGCGGTGTGGGATTCGAGGGGTCTCCGACGAAAGTCGTACGTTCGTACTGTTTTGGTTTCCAAGTACTGATGCTGGCACTTGTTTTATACCATTGCCCGCCTTTTTGTATTTCAGTAATGTTCATGGCCTGTTGAGCAAGCATATTTTTGTTCGAGGAATTGTCCGCCTTACCAGCCATTTTTGGATAGACCCTATAAGCGGGTGTCAACTTTGTCTTGAAGAGTTTCCCATCGCTTAATGATGACCACGACTCTTTTACCTGACCTGAAAAGAAGTCATAACTCACTATTTCTTGCTCTTCTGAATGACCGTTAGAGGTAATTGTAGTTTTTGAAAGTGTGCTGGGCACCTTTAGTTTACTTGAAGAAGTCATCAAGTATTTATCCTTTAAAGGATAGTCCCTCAAATGTTTATATGAATTGAAGGTTTCTTTAATAATACCTTGGTCATGATCAAAACCATCCACTTTATATGAATTCTTTATTTCTTGGAGAAGTTGCCCTTCGGGGTTAAACTCGCGAGTTGATTTTAGTCTTCCGATATTTCCGGAATAATCGAGAACATTGAAGCGGCCCAAATTAACATCTACATCTTCACCATCAAACGAAATATCGGTGTAGCTGTCATCTTGTAGGATTTCAACCTTTAGTGCATTTTCTACAAGAACCCCATCGGACTGATATTGAATCTGTTTAGGAATCTCGAAGACATACTTTTTTTCATATGTAAGTTTATCGTTCGCATCTCTTTTTTCGGCAGTGACATTGCCATACATTACCATCGGATTCGGTAATTCAGAGATATATGGTATTACTCGATTTCTTTTTGATACGGCATACGAGGTTACCCCAGTTTCTTCACCGTCAGAATTTGTATATTTGTATTTGGTTTTCGTAGTGTGGTCATCTCCCTTGACCACCAACTCTTTCACTCTTACTCCTCCGCCTATTGAATTATTCAATGGCTCCTTCTCCGCAAAAATTCGATATCTAGATCTATTTGTTGTCTCTTCCGGTCTTTCACAAGAACTTTCATTTTTATGTTTTGTCCAATTTGCAGTAACGTCAACAACATGATTATACTGTCCATCGTAGTAAACCCAATTTTTTTTACTGCAGTTTGAATCTTCTCTGCCCCAACTTTGGTTGGGGTTCTGGGGTAAAGTAAAAACTATTAAGTTTTCCGACACCGTTTGCACAGTACACACCGACTCGACATCGGCTATCCAGTTGCTATTGGTTTTGGTGTAATGCCAAAATAGCACATCGATTTTAGTTGACTGCCCTGCCGTAAAATAATTTGTGAAGTCAACTTGATATTTCTCTTCGACATTGGCATCGTTCCGAAAACTAATCGTTTTTGGTCCAGCAACCGTACCACCATATTTGAATTCAAGACCCTCGTCAAAGAAGGTCGTCGGGCTTGAGTATTCGTTGACATACCGGTCATTTTCGTAAATAATTTCAATTTCCCCGCCGACAGGGTTCTTTATTTTATTCAAACTCCACATCATGGCTTGATCTTTATAATACCCCCAGTCGTCAATATCATCTTCAGTGTACGTAGTTTGTGGAGAAAAGTACTCGAAACTATAGGGAGGTATTAACTGAACGCCTCGTTTACCAATAAAATTGATTGAATTTAGCGTCAGTTTGCCTTTTGGTTCTGAGGTTTTTCTACCTAATGAATATTCCTCGCCATAATTGAAATCAATGGTCTTAAGAGATTTATCGGTCAATGCTTGTAAATCTATATCGTTCGAGTTGAGGATATTACCATAGTATTCACCGTACCAATTATGATCATTTTCTATAAATTCCTGTTCAGTACGTATAAGTCTTCCTGTTGCCGTTTCTTTTAGTTGTATTCTTGCCTCAGCAGAAAGTCGACCGGCAAATTTCGAACTTGTATCGGTAGAATTATGTTTAAGGATATCCTCGGCATCCTCGTTTTTGAGTAGCATTATTTTGTCCAACTTCAACGAACTCTGCTCTTTTACGTCTGCATAAAACCAGAAATCTGAAGTGGAATAGTAATTCTGCCACAAACCATTATAAATAGGTACATCGAGATGAGTACCCTGCGAATAGTATACATCATCCTGTGCTTTAATAACACTTCTTTCAAAAGGAATGTAATAGTGTTTCGGGCTATCACCATCTGCAATTTTATCCTCATAACTCTTGTTGTCCTCTCTGAGTCCTTTGATAAATAGAGCCGTGTGCGTTCTTGTCTTTACCTTGTCAAGGTAATATATCTCCTTTACCCCCCATGAATAGTTATTTGTAACACCGTTCGAGTGGTAGCCATTTTCTGGAGAATTCCAAGCAAAGCCATCGCTCCATTTTCCGTATTCGAAACCGGTCCAGTACCCATAATCTCCTTCGTCCACTCGATTGTTCCCGTTATAATCGAAATAGTCCGATCCGGTAATAGCGGTCAACAACCAATGCGTAGCATAAGGTTCAAATTGTTGTTGTTCAAGAAACTTCTCTTCATTGTTATCCTCGACATTTGAAAATCTGGAAAATTGCTCTTTGTGGTAAACGGGGAGGGAATAATGATAGGTTTTACCATCCAAAGCCGTAATCTTGAATGCCCCTATTCCTTTTTCGGGAACGGATTGTCCTGTTCTGCTAAAACCCGTAGCCACTGGTTGAATTATTTTAGATGGCGACTGGTTTATTTCGGCATTCGTAAAAGTTTCTATGAAGTTTCCTTTCCGAAGCCGATCATTTGACTCGTTGTAAGAATCGAATGATTCCCCGTTTATGTATCTGCTGTCCACAACCGTATTGTTAATGTAGGATATATCGGTTGGGTCATCCAAATTTCCGGAGGAGGGAGCTAACCAAGTACCGGAGCTAATATTCAAGTATGAAGAATATTCATTTTCAAAATAAAAATTTACACTTTTATCATCCATACTTTTTGAAAAGTTTTTTGATGTATTGGTCGGCATTTTGTAAGAAGTGTTTGTTAATGAGATTTGATATCTGCCACCCGAACTTTTTCTTGTCCTTATTGTGTTCATAGGCATTATTAATGCTCCATTTTCCAATAATTTTGGGGAGATGCTGCCCCCTATTCCTTGAGCAGTGACATTATATTTGTCGTAGCTCATAAAAGAAAAGTTTGTGTCTCTTAATTGTTCGTTCTTATCAGATTCATAGGTAGCTTCGTAAGCATCCATACCAAACTTTGAAGGATCAAGGGTATTTTGAAACGTATCTTCTATTTTACCTGCATAAAGCGAACCATTATATATAGAATACGATGCATCAAAAGCCCAATAGTTTGTTTTGAAATATGAAAAATCAACGAAGAAAAAATCTAGAAGAAATCCTGATTTTTGCTGATGAACTGAATTATTCAGGTTGTCCCCTCCGGTTAAACCAATGCTACCTGCCCCAAGTCCCAATGAAGAGGATAGACCTTTAGAGCTTAAGTCTATACCGACCCCCAGTCCACTAAATGAAGCATTTGCCCCTACCCTGAATCCCTCTCCCCTGAAACTTTGAAATGCACTTAAACCTACTCCCAATCTATGGCCACCCTTTGTATCATAACCTAAATTAGCTCCAACACCAACTCCGTTCGTTCCTAAATAACCACTAACTCCTAAACCTCCTTTACCTTTGGCAAATTCGAGTATGTTAGCACTGGCAGATATTCCAACATCATGGGTTGTTTCACCTCCGGTAGCCTTGAAAGAAGAGTAGTTCAAGGAAGCTGCAAAACTTGCCAAACCTCCGGCTCGTACTGAAGCTCCAAGAGAAATATTGGTAGCGACCCCAATATCGTTGTACATCATGCTATATTTCCTGGTTTCATACCAATCATCGGGAACTCCTGACACATTACGATTTATGGCGCCCGGGTTCAAACTCCACCCAAGCCCTACCCATGAGGCTTCTTGATCAAAACCAATACCCGCATGATATGATAGTGCGAGTGGATATCCTCCTTCCGGTGAAGGAACGTTCAATAAGGGAAGCACATAACTCATATCGCCCGTGAACAGATTCACCATATCGGTCGCGTCAACAGGTTCAAAACCTGCCGCTTCTGGAGAATTAGGCCCGTTATTGGAGGCATATAGGTAATTGATAGGCATAACACTTGGCCAAAATATAAGTGTTAAAAAAACTGCCATTACTCTATGGGAAAATTGAATTTTCTTCATTATTTTGTGAATTTTTTTGAAATTCAGGTCTAAGTATCCTAAAACTAAAATTTCAATTTAGGCTCATTCTTTATCGGCTTCGTTGGTATTTTAAAACTAATCTCGCCAGTTGCAAGACCCAAGTCCTCGACGGTAAAATGAAAGAATTCGTTTGCCATTAACTTTGGGTCTTTTGGGTAGACCAATAACATACTTGTGGCACCACTCATACCATATAGTCTGGGATAGATATAATCGGCGATTGCAATGGAATCTTTATTACTGCTGAATAAGTGTACTCTTTCATTCATTCCGAAAGCAAGTTGATTGACCATTTTACCGAAATCCTCTTTGTTAGTTACCAAGCTGTTCAATATCTCCTGTTTATTTTTTGCTAGCGAAAAATTGAAATACATGTATTTATTATACTTCTTTCTAAGACTATCAACATCATTTTGACTTGGGTTATCGCCCAGCCATTGTTTTACCAGTATATCCGTTGGCCTGTAGGTAATGGAATATTCAACACCATTAATCGATTTCTCCTGCCTATATCCATTTTCGGGATTAGATACATATACCATCAGGTCTTCACTTGTGTGGAAGGACTTTTGTGAACATGAAGCAATAAATAATAGGACGAACACCTCCAAAAAAAATAGGACTCCCTTAATAACTTTATTCTCCTTCATATTGCGTATTTAATCCTTCTAAAACTTCTTTGGTCAAATCAGAGGCATCCTCGGCATACATGATATTACCATTTCCGCCCGCCCCAAAAATTATAGGATAACCATGATTTTTCCCATATTCTTTGATATAGCCATTAATGTCATTTACTACAGTTTGTGTCATTTTTTGATCTTCCTCTTGAATATGTTTTTGAACTGCCTGTTGGTAATTGTTTATCTGTTGTTGTTTATTGGTTAGCAGTTCTTTTTTAAGTTCCCTCTCTTTTGTTGACATTCCAGCTTGCTCTTTTTCGTACTTTTTGAGTTCGGATTGCCAATTAGTAACTAAACTGTCAACGTTTGATTTTATGACGTCCGTTTTCTTTTTGAAAGATTCTTGTTCGACTTTAGTGCGTTTGTAGCCTTCTAATAGCTTATTTACATCCACGTATACCAACTCATTCGATGATTGGAAGGAGAAAAAGGAAGCTACACCTGCAATCAGCGCAATAATGGCAATAGGAAATATGATTTTGTTCATAATTGAAATAGTTTAGTTTGGTTATTTTTTTGTTTTCAGAAGTTTTATTCTGGTCTCAAGTTGTTTGTGGTTTTTGTCCTGTTGAATTATGTATAGGGTGAGTTCCTCGATTTTCTCCAGTAGCCTTTTGTTCATCTCGCCAAGCTCGATGCCATTGGCCTCAACTTCTTCGGCGGATGGAACATTGATCAAATGACCGTTTTCTAAAATATGCTGTTCTACCTCTGCGAGAGAGGGAAGTAGGTAATCATTTTCAAACACATAATCGGCCCAGCCGATCATGTCAACTTTTACTTCTTTAGTATGGATTGTTCCATCAACGGCAAGTGCGTAGATGCCCGGATCTTGAATTCCGATACCCACCTTTCCGGCTATATAAGAAATATTATTCCCATTCTGGACCCAGGGACTGGTTCCTCCATTCGAATTATCAATGCCCAGCACCTCGATTGCGGATATTTTTGGATAATCAACACCACCATCAGCGGCTGCTCCCGATAATAAGATACTAAGGGAAGCGTCCGATACAGTAACATTATAGGTTTTCAGCAAGGGGGTTTCCGCACCTGCCTCGGAAAAAATATCGAAGTTATCCTCTTCCAAATTACCTTCAAGACTTATATCGAATATCCTCTTACCGGTGCCGCCCGGACCCCCACCGGTAGCCCCGTGGTATATTTCCGCAAAATGAAGGATTATCTCATAATCCCCGTTTTCCATTGGAATATCGAAATTCAATTGTCTTGAACCGGTTCCATAGCGCTCAGTTTTGTAAAGATCATCTACCAAGGCCTGGGAATTTGTATAGGTACTTCCGTTGGTAGCATACTGGTCAGCGGAAAATTCAATGCCTTGATAATTTAGCAGCGGCCCTCCAACATTTATTCTTAATTCAAAATTTGCGTCGTACTGGGCAATACCCATGGTTGTTAAGAAAAACAGAAAGAAGAACGCCTGAAAGCATCTTCCAAAACTATAATAAGGGAGGGTGGTTTTCATATTCAAAATTTAAGGTATAGTTGAATTACATTTTTATCATTTGTCTTGCTCAAGCTCCAAAATTTCCTGTTCAAGTTCCTTTTGCTCCTTATGCTGTTTTATAACATATAGGGTCAGCTCCTCTATTTTTTCCAACAGGATTCTGCTCATTGCGGCCAATTCGACTCCGTTAAGTTGTACTTCTTCCGCCGATGGTACGTTTATTAGATGACCCTTGCTTTCTATGCGCTCTTTTATTACTTGCAATGAAGGGAGGTTATATCCCGGCAGAAACACATAATCCGGCCAATCGTTCAAATCTATCCTTACCTCTTGTGTATGTACGGAACCATCTACCGCCAATCGATAGGCCATCTGGGGAGCTGTACCTATTCCCACGTTACCATCTATGAAATTGATATCATTACCGATTTGATTCCATACTCCCCCTGCGATTCCTCCACCACTGAGGTCTTCCGGGGTTCCTTTCAAGGCAAATGTGGATGGACTGTTTTGGTTATTGTATTCGGTGGTGATCCAATCGTCACTCCTGACCGTACCGGAAATTTTGAACTCGTCCAGAAACCCGTTAAAATGATAGTTGTCCGGGCCTCTTTTACCGAGATATAGATTTTGGGCAAGCCCGTCCGGCATTTGTGGTATACTGAATTCAGCCGAGAAGGAACCGTTCAGAAACATGCTGAAAGCCGTTCCTGCCGTATTAAATTTAATGGAAAGATAGTTCCACTGGCCAACATTGGGAACCATCCCCGTTTGATACCATTTGCTACCATCATGATACGCTACCGGTCCACCTCCTACCATTAGCATCGTGTAGCCCGTGTTCACACTTTCCGCCCGTTTTGCGAAAAGGTAGCCGTCGGAATTCGTTTTGGGCTTGAACCATATCGAAATGGTCATGTCCGACGTCAAATTCAGGCTGGCGGAATTGCCCAAGGTGACATATTTGGTCGAACCGTCAAGCTCAATACCCCTGCCGATCTGGGACGGTTGGCTATCTGCCGATACCATCGCCGCAGAAGCAACTCCATGATTACCGTTTGGGGAGCTATCTAAAAATTCAGGGGCCGCAGTGGTAGGATCTTGTTCTAGATGCCATTCTGAAACGAACCCGTTGCTCCATACCGCTTGACTTCCAAATGTATTTGATGCTGCGGGTTGCGTCTCTCCCGCCTTGTTGTACCAAACATAGATTGTCGTATCGGAAGCGGCGGAAAGGCTCGGCACCTTTACCCATACTTGACATCTTCTTTCCGTGAGCGTAGGGCTCGTTACAAATTCGACGACCTCCATTGCGAGTCGATCGTTACCGGCGGCATCACTGGAAAATCTTAGATCACCGCCGCCGTTCAGTGCGGAATAAAAACCTCCGTTCACTACTTCTGCATCCAAATGGTCCAATGTTACCAAAAATGGAAAATCTACCAGATCGGCCGTGCCGCTGACCATAGAACTGTTAACAGTAATGGCCTGTTTTCGGTTCCAACCGGGAAACTCGAAAGGTGTATCTACTTCGTCCGATGCCCAAATATCCGAGACAATTATATTATCGGGAATACCTGCCCAAGAGTAGTTGTAGGCCAAAAGAAAGGTAAGTAAAGCGAAACCGAACTTATGAGCGGATAGGAAAATCTTCATGGATCGTAGGTTTAGATACTGCACTGAGTTTGAAAAAACCAAATACTTTTCTTACATATTCGGAACTGTATATATCGAATACAGGAAGATATTATTTCATTTTTTAACAAAGTTTTCCATCTTTTCGATGAATGGTAGGTATCTCGTTCAGTATCTCAATTTTCCGTCACTTCATATACTATTCCACTCTTTTTTCTGTTATAGCAATACCCAAATCGAACCCGAACGACCTATGAAAAAATCCATTTTCAGAAAAAAGATTCCTGCCCTGAACCTACAGGAAACCCTTATCGTACTGGCGATTATCGGTATCCTACTGCTGTTGGCACTGCCCAATCTCATGCCCCTTATCTCAAAGGCAAAGAGCGTGGAGGCCCAGACCCAGCTCAAGGCCATCTACAATGCGGAGACGACCCATCGCTATATGTACAGCAAGTTCAGCCCCGACCTGAACGAACTGGATTTCGAGCCGCCCCGGACCGTGAAGGAAAACGGTACCGCCAATTATTCCTATACGATCGTGAGCGCGGACAACGCCACTTTCAAGGCAAGGGCAGAGGCCATTACCGATTTTGACGGCGATGGAATTTTGAACGTTTGGGAAATCGACGAGAACGGTAATCCTAAACAAACAGTGAAGGATTGATAATCTTGTTCAAAATAGCGCTGATAACCGTATGCGGCATTATCGCCTATCAGGATTTTAAGGAACGGGCGGTGGTCTGGACCATTTTTCCGATTACGGCATCATTGTTTTTTTCCCTACACATCTCACATGCACCATGGCAATCAACAATGCTTTATGCACTGAGCAATTGTCTCTTGGTCAGCACCGTGTTATCGATCCTATTTTTGTATTCAAGGTTGATCCTGAAAAAAAGGTTTTTGGATGTTAGCCTGGGCCTGGGCGACGTTCTGTTCTTTTACGCTTTCGCCCTGGGCTTTCCGACAATGACCTTCGTCTTGCTTTTCGTAGGGGCCATATTTTTTTCCCTATTGGTCTTTTTGGTCCTTAAAATGGGCAGGCCCATGGAAACCGTTCCCCTGGCAGGTCTGATGGGACTGTTCGTTGTGGGCGTCCTTGTCAGTAGCCTGTTTCCGAACACACCTTCCCTATACATCCTATAAATGGAAAAAAACTATCGAATACCGTCCCATATACAGCAGCGGATTACGGCGGAACAAGCGTTCCATTACCGTATCGTGCCCATCGAAGAAAACGGGGACGGCCTTATCTGTAAGACCGATCATGGGGCACTCGAAAACCTTTTGGCGGAACTACAGATCGTATTGGATACGCCGATACTCCTGGAGAGGTGCGAGCAGGAAGAACTGCAGCGGCTTCTCTCCACCAACTATCGACAGACCGTAAGGACCGAGGGCAGCAAGCTGGAATATTCGGCCGATTTTTTGGAAAGGATATTGCTCAGCGCAAAGAATATCGGGAGCAGCGATATCCATTTTGAGCCCTATGAGAAAAAATGCAGGGTGCGTTTCCGATTGGACGGCAGACTCATCGAACAGTTTACCATTGCCCGAGAGGAATATCCGACCATAGTCAACAAGATAAAGATCAAGGCCGATCTCGATATCGCCGAAAAGCGGTTGCCGCAGGACGGACGTATCACGTTAAGGGCCAACGGCAGCGAATTCGATATCCGGGTATCTTCATTACCTACCCTGTTCGGGGAAAAGCTGGTTCTCCGCCTTTTGACCAAGGATACCGCTAACCTTAATCTGGACGCCCTGGGTTTTTCCGAAACCGAACTCAAACGCTATAAGGAGGGAATTCGCAACCCTAACGGTATCGTACTGATTTCCGGGCCTACAGGTTCGGGAAAGACCACGACCCTTTATGCGACCCTGAAACACTTGAACGACGATAGCACCAACATCCTGACCGTCGAGGATCCTATAGAATATACCCTCGAAGGCATCAACCAGGTACAGCTCAAGGAAAGCATCGGGCTCGACTTTGCCAGTACGCTGCGGACATTTTTAAGACAGGATCCCGATATTGTTATGGTCGGTGAGATACGCGACGTAAAGACGGCCAATATGGCCATCCGTGCCGCCCTTACCGGACATTTGGTGCTATCCACCATCCATACCAACTCCGCCTGGGCCACCATTTCACGGCTTATCGATATGGGGGTGCCCTCCTTTCTGATCGCAAGCACCCTGAACATTAGCGTGGCCCAGCGTTTGGTACGGAAACTCTGTTCGCAATGTAAAACGGAATTCCAGATTACCGGATCGGAGTTTCCCGAAAATTTTGCCCCGCCTAAAAATTTAAAGATTCATTATAAAGCTAGTGGCTGCAATATCTGTCACCATACAGGCTATCACGGCAGGAAGGCCATTTATGAGATCCTGCCTATTTCGAACCAGCTGCAAGTACCGATCAAGAACAACCAGTTGGAAATAAACGCTTATATCAAGGAAAGAAAAATCGACACGCTAAGGAGCAATGCATTGCGGTTGATCCAAGAAGGAACGACCTCGATAGACGAAGTGTACGCCCTGTTGACCGATTGAAACCGACCGAATCCCCATGAAAAAACTGACCTACCTTATTTTTTTCTTTTTACTTGTCCAGATAACCGCCGCACAAGGGCCCGACCGAATCCAGTCCATAAAAAACCATCTGGAACTTTTGGCCGTGGAGAATTCCGAACTGAACGAAAACCTGAAGCTTGAGATCAATGTCAATAATGTAAGCTTGCCGAATTTTTTGGTCGCCGTCTCACGGGTGCACAACCTGAACCTTACCGTCTCGCCCGATATCGGAAACATTACCATCGTCAACAATTTTTCAGAGGTAACCGTAGCGGACCTTTTGGTGTACCTCTGCAAGGAATATGGGCTTACCATTGAATTTACCGGAAACATAATATCAGTTAAAAAATTCACGCCCCCTCTACCCGAGGTGGTCGAAAAGGAAATAAAAGTAGGTTATGAACCCAATACCAAATCGATTTCCCTGGACCTAATTAATGACCCGGTCGAAAAGGTATTCCGTAAGATTATGGATGTCAGCGGTGAAAATCTACTTTTCACGGATGCCATGGGAGGGAGACCTTTAAATCTCTATTTGACGAACGTGTCCTTTGACAAGGCCATGGAGAAATTGGCATCGATGAACGGACTGTCCTATTCCAAGTCCCGTGACGGATTTTATCTTTTCGACGAACTGCCCGATAGCGGAAATGGGGAAGGTTCCCGAAATCGAAGTAGACCTTACGGCAATACATTGGATTATGAAGTTCTGGACACTCTCGATAGAACCCTGAACGTTGATCTGAAGAACACATCGATAGCATCCCTTATCAACGGGCTCAGTTACGATCTGAACCTCGACGTGTATACGGCCACTCCCTTGGAAAAGGCCGGGAACGTTACCTTTAACGCCAAGAGAATCAATTATGATGACTTGCTAAAACATATTTTTGAGGGCCGGGAGAATGGCGTACCGACGGTAGCCGTTTCAGGCCCACGGAACAATGCCCAGAATTCCAGGCAGACCGACGGGAACAGCGGCGATCAAAATGAATCTTTTAGATTTACATTTAAGAAAGAGGGCAATATCTATTTCTTTGGAACCACCGACCAGTTAAGCGTTAGAAATGTGGAGGTAGTACAGATGATGTACCGTTCCGTTGAACTGTTGGGGGATCCTTCCCAAGGTTCGGGTGGATATCGCTCTTCGGGAAGAACAAATAATCCCAGCGTCAACTATTTCGGAAACACCAATAACGATAATTCGTCGGGCAACCAAAATTCGGGATCCAGCCGACGTTCATTGAACGATCAACACGGGTTCGACAACTATGAGAACGGGGCGGAAGCTATCGTGAGCATATTGCCGGATGAGATCAAGGCCGATCTTGATATCCGCGTCGATTACGAACTCAATAGTTTTTTTGTCAGTGGGCCATCCGCCAACATCGATCGTTTTAAAGCGTTCATTACGGAAATCGACAAACCGGTTCCTGTCGTGCTTATCGAGGTTATGATCATCGAGGTCAAGAAATCGGCAAGTGTAGAAACGGGTATTAGTTGGGGTATCGGGGAGTCACCGATAAACACCCAGGGCAGACTGTTTCCGGAGGCCGATGTCGATCTGGGAGCCAGCACGGTCAATAAGATCATCGGGGGCTTTGACGGTTTCGGTTCCTTTAATATCGGTCGGGTCGTTCCCGAATTCTTCGCCAATATCAAGGCCATGGAGGAGAACGGGAACATTAGGATACGCTCCACCCCAAAACTTTCGACCCTGAACGGACATCGGGCCAACCTGTCCATTGGCGAGACTACCTACTATGTAGTGACCAACCAGAACTTTTTTGGTTCGCAGATTCCGACGACCTCGGAAATCCGAAACTACGAACCCATCGATGCTGAGCTGGCCATAAGCATCAAGCCGCTCGTATCAGGGAACGGCCAGGTCACACTGGACATTAATGTGATCCAGTCCGACTTTACCGGGGAGCGTATAGAGAACGACGCCCCTCCGGGACTTACCTCCCGGGAGTTCAGTTCGATCATACGCATGCAGAACCAAGACCTTGCCATTCTGGGCGGACTTGAAGAAAAACTTAAGAACGATTCGGGCAACGGTGTCCCCCTTTTGGCTAGGATACCCGTTATCAAATGGCTTTTCAGCAAGCGCAAACGGGAAGACTCAAAACAAAAATTGACCATTCTTATCAAACCGACCGTCATATACTAATGTTCCAAAATTTGTTGACATATCTAAAGGAAGGTGACACCTACCTCGGACTGGAAATAAGTGAGATCCAAGGGGAGGAAACCTATACCCTTTTGGAGGTCAAAAACAGCAAGGGCGAACTGGTAATATCCTCGGAAAACAGGGTTTCGGATATAAAGGATCTGAAAACGCATATCAAGACCAAGGTTCCGGTGTTACTTTCCATCAACACCCCGAATATCGTCGCCAAAATAATCGACATAAACGGAAGTCCGACCGCCGAAGCTTTGGTCAACGAGGCGTTTCCAGATCTGGATACGGATAATTTCTATTACGAGATCGCACAACGGGAAAGGCGGCCCTTGATTTCCGTGGCTAAAAAGGCATACATCGATGACATCTTAATACAGTTGGGCGATGAAAAGGTTAAGCCGGTAAGGTTTTCATTGGGTATCGGTCCTATGGAAAAGATAGCTCCCTATTTGAATAGCACGGAAGTTTGTACGGGCCATCAAAAGCTGATGCTCGAAAATGGATTTATTACAAAACTATCAACGGCTGTCGAACCTTGCGTTAGAGATCATGAAATCAATGGTCTGATTGTAAATAGTTCCCATCTATTGGCCTTTTCCCATATCGTGGCCTACCTGGATCAAAGTCCGGGCGGTAGGAATTTCAAGGAAACGAACGATACTTTCAGGTCGGAATTCCAGAACCGGAGGGTTTTTAATTTTGTCTTACGGTCCGGGCTGCTATTCTTTATGGGACTGTTGTCGGTCAATTTTTTCGTCTTCGACCACTATCACGATAAAGTCGGGAACTTAGGGGCGATTGTTGCCTCAAGCACTTCGCAAAGGGACAATTTAATAAGGCTCGAAAGCGCTGTGAATCGAAAAAAGGAGCGTTTCGAGACTTTGACGGGCGCGGCAAATTCCAGATCTACCCACTATCTTGACGAACTGGCCAAAAATCTCCCCCCCACCATCCTTTTGGACGGTATACGGTACCAACCTTTGGCCAAACCGGTGCGCGAGTCGAAACCCATAGCAATACTTAAAAATACGGTCCTGGTCTCCGGTATTTCCAAGGACGGAAAGGGATTTTCGGATTGGCTGGAAGAATTGGAAAATGCGGTATGGATCTCAAATGTAGAGACCTTGGACTACGATTATATTTCCAAGGAATCCTCCAGGTTCTCGATAAAGATACTGTTCCATGAGGATTAACGGGAAAAATAAGCTATTGGTTCTGGGAATGCTCCTCATGCTCTTGGCCAGCTATAAGTTTGCCATACACAACACCTTGGAGGCCCGCTCGGAATCCCTTCGGCTTGAGCTGCGACAAAACCAGGTCGGCAACATACCGAAAACAATTGCCGCCCTTCGTCAAAAGGAAGTCCATTACGATTCCGTACTTAAAAAAATGGATGTCGGGGACACCTCCGTACAGAACCATCTTTTGCGGGTAATCAACCAAAAGGCCAAAATGCACACCGTAAAGGTCATGGATTTCAACAGGCCGCATATAGGGACCGACGGGGAAAATGAAATTTACACCTATAGCTTTAATATTGAAGGTGCGTATACGGATCTATTGAAGGTCGTCCATTCCATAGAACGGAAAGGCAATTTCGGTGAAATTGTGCATTTGGTTTTTGAAAAGAAAAGGGACTATCGCACCGATCGGTCAAGTTTGGAGGCTACGGTTTTTGTGCAACAGGTGAAGTAATAAGGGAAAGGGGACATCTTCAATTTTGGGGACTGCCCGGAAAATCACTTGTTCTTCTACGCTTGTTCACTTTGGATATGGTGTGTCTGGAGCATCCCAACAGACCCTGTATGTAACTGTAACTTTTCCCGTCGTTCAACAATCCCTCGATTTTTGTTTGGAGCACCTTGTCCTCCGGCCGCCCCCTGTACCTGCCCTCCTTTTTCGCAATGGCGATCCCCTGTGACTGCCTGCGCCGCCTGTCCTCATAGTCCTTTCGCGCCATGGCGGCCAGCATATCGAGCATCATGGAGTTCAGTGCGGACAGCATCCTCTCCGTAAATTTGTCCGTACCATCGATGAACCTGTGGCTAGTGGGAAGGTCCAACGAAACGATCTTGATGCCCTTATCGGAAATAATGGATTTCAGGGTTTCCCAATCGGCGTTGTCCAAACGGCTGATCCTGTCCACCTGTTCGACCAAGAGGATATCCCCGCTGTCCGCGATTTCCAACAACCTGAAGAGTTCCGGCCTTTTCAGGGTCGAACCGGATTCGTTCTCCGTGAACCAAGAGGAGACTTTTATGCCGTTCTCGTCTGCAAAGCCCGTCAGCTGCTCTTTCGCCCTTTCCGCATCCTGGTCCTTGGTCGAAGCCCTAAGATATGCATATGCCCTCATACCGGTTCATTATAAATGGTTCCTTTATATCGGTGCAATTTACATAATGTTTTATATTTATCGCACCGGTTTTTTCGTGGTCTACAAAAGGTATACCCAAAATACACTGTTTTAAATGATAAGACTTACATTGAACAAATAACCTGGCCATCATCCAATGTCAAATGAGATTTTAACCCTAGAGCAGAAAAAAAATTATGGGAAATTCCCGGAAGTTCTGAACGAAAATCAGATTTCCAAATATTTTACACTGGATAATCTCGATCTGGAATTTATTCACAACCGAAGGGGTAAAGCGAATAGGTTTGGAGTGGCGCTCCAATTGACCTGTGTCCGTTTTTTGGGAACATTTCCCAACGATCTCACCGAAGTTCCCGATACCGTTAAAGAATTTGTTGCTGGACAATTGTCCTTTGGTAACATAACAATATTACGTTCATACGGGAAAAGGGAGACGACCAAGCGGGAGCACCGAGCCTTGATCAGGAAACATTATAACTATCAGGAGTATACCAAAGGCCATTTGTCCTTTAGATTGACAAGACTACTTTATCTGAGGGCATGGATCAGTGATGAAAGACCCAACCTTTTGTTCGATCTGGCAACATCTTGGTTGGTAAAAAATAAAATTTTGCTTCCTGGGTCAACGACCCTTACCAGATTGATCGGGGAGATTCGTCAAAGGGCATTCGAAACCTTATGGAAGAAACTGGCCGACCTTCCATCTTTATCCCAAAAAGCGAGCCTGGACGATCTATTGGAAATTTCCGGACCAACGCAGACATCTTGGTTCGATCATTATCGAAAAGGTCCCGTAAGAATAAGTAGCACATCCTTTATAAACGCTTTGGAACGTTATAAAGGTCTACGTTCCCTAGGAATCGGGGAATTGGATTTTCAGGGGATACCGCCCATAAAGATAAGGCAACTTGCAAAACACGCATCTATTACATCCGCTTACAGGATCGGTAGAATGCCGGAGCAAAGGCGCATAGCGGTACTTGTAGCCTTTGTTAATATATATGAGGTTACGGCATTGGACGACGCTTTGGATGTTCTGGAGCTTTTGGTTACTACTATTGTGAACGATGCAAAACGAATCGGGAAAAAGAAAAGGCTGCGTACTTTAAAGGATTTGGATAGGTCCGCGGTTATTTTGGCCAAAGTAAGCAAGCTTGTATTGGATGAAAAAATATCCGATCTGAAACTTAGAAAATCAATATTCAAGATTGCGTCCAAAGACATTATCGAAAATTCGATGGCCACGGTAAACGAGCTGGCACGTCCAGAAAACAGCGATTATCTGGAGGAGATGATAGCGCAATATGGGAAAATCAAAAAGATACTTCCTAGATTGTTCGAGGATATCGAGTTCGAAGCTGCGCCCTCCGGTGAAGATCTGATTGACATATTCTTTTTTCTTGCCAGCCTGCAATATGATAAAAGCGAATTTATTGAGAACCCTCCAACGGATATCATCACACCTTTATGGAAAAGATTGATTACCGGCGAGGAAGGTAAGATATCGAAAAAAGGGTATACCGTATGTTTTTTAAACCATTTTTTGGATGCTCTCAAACGCAGGGACATCTATATCAAGAATGGAGATCGTTGGGGCGACCCTAGAATGAAATTACTGAAGGAAAATTATTGGAAGAACAATAAAAGTCAGATATGTGCTTCTTTGGGACACATTGAAAATGGAAAGGAGTCCGTAGATAATTTAGTAAAGGAACTTGACGCCACATATAAAAAAGTAGCCACTAATTTTCAGGACAACGACTCTGTCTCTTTGGATATTTCAGGAAATCAACCTTCGTTGACCATAAAGAAACTGGATAGACTTGTTGAACCCGATAGTTTAAAATCCTTAAAAGAATCTATCCTTGGCTTATTGCCAAAAGTTGACCTAACCGAACTTTTGTTGGAAGTCCAGGGACATACTAATTTTATCGGCTCCTTCAGTCATGTGAGCGAGTCCGGTTCCAGAAGCAAAGATCTGACGGTCAGTATATGTGCGGTACTCATCGCCGAGGCCTGCAATATAGGTATAGAGCCCTTGGTCAAGGATAATATTCCTGCTTTGGCCCGACATCGTTTAAATTGGGTCAAACAAAATTACTTTAGGGAGGAAACATTGACCATGGCGAATGCAAAACTCGTTGATTACCAATCCACACTTTCATTGGTCAATAAATGGGGAAACGGTATGGTAGCGTCCGCTGATGGTATGCGTTTTGTAACCCCTGTTCAAACGGTAAATTCCGGGTACAATAGAAAATATTTCGGTGCCGGCCGTGGGATGACCTGGTACAACTTTGTATCCGATCAATTTTCAGGAATCCATGGTATTGCAGTGCCGGGAACATTGAGGGATTCAATGTTTATTTTGGATGGTTTGCTGGAACAACAAACAAGTTTGGTGCCTACGGAGATTATGACCGATACGGCGGGTGCAAGTGAAATGGTATTCGGTCTGTTCTGGCTGCTCGGCTATCAGTTCTCCCCTAGATTGGCGGACGCCGGGGAAGCAGTATTTTGGAGAATCGATAAGGATTCCGACTACGGGCCTCTCGATGATATTTCGAGAGGCATAGCAAAAGCAGAGCTTATAGAGGATAATTGGAACGATATGTTGCGCATGGCGGGGTCATTGAAACTGGGAACGGTCAGGGCTTCCGAACTAATGAAAACCCTTCTCAAGAGCGACAGACCTTCAGGTTTGGCCAAGGCCATAAAAGAAGTCGGTCGCATCAACAAGACCCTTTACCTTTTAAATTATATCGATAGCCAAGAGTATAGGCGCAGAATATTGACCCAACTTAATCGAGGGGAAAGTAGGCATAACGTTGCCAGGGCCATTTGCTATGGGCAACGCGGAGAGATCAGGAAACGGTACAAAGAAGGTCAGGAAAATCAACTTGGGGCCTTGGGACTTGTAACGAACGCTGTCATATTGTGGAATTCCATCTATATGCAAAAATCGGTAGAATATCTAGAAACAAAATCTATCGAAATACAGGAAGATGATTTGGAAAGGTTATCACCATTATTATTTAAACATATAAATATGCTAGGACATTATTCTTTTGAAATAGAGGAAAAATTCTTGAAAGGGAAACTGCGCCCGTTAGAGACTCTTAACAAAACGTTAAATAAAATTCCTTAGCGTACGTTTTCGCAAGGTTGTGTCCGTAATGTCCCAAAAGACTTTCATTTTATATGAATAATGACTTTTTGCGGCAAGGAGAACCGTTTAAATTCGTCGATTTTCAATACCATAAGTAGCTTTTTTACAATGAGTTATATGCCTTAGCGTACGTTTTCGCACCGTTGGGCTTCATACCCCATAGACTACCTTCCAATAATCTACGTATTCAACACCGCATTCTTACCCTCAAAAGCCAGATAGTTTTC
>NZ_JBGTHY010000329.1:0-11293 GCF_041745955.1 Pricia sp. | reverse complement strand
CGTTGGAAACGAAGGATAAAACGACGCGAATACTGCTGGCCTATAACAAAATGCTGAAGGAAGACCCAAGGGTTGAAACCGTGCTATTGCCGGTCAGGGATGGCTTAACCCTAACGAAGGTGCGATAAGCCTACTTTCTTTTGATGC
Source organism: Pricia sp. (assembly GCF_041745955.1). Taxonomy (NCBI): domain Bacteria; kingdom Pseudomonadati; phylum Bacteroidota; class Flavobacteriia; order Flavobacteriales; family Flavobacteriaceae; genus Pricia; species Pricia sp. The sequence goes on along the minus strand of NZ_JBGTHY010000329.1, from coordinate 11,146 downwards.
TTCCGGTAACGTCGTCCACATTTTTCTTGACCTCGTCGATCTGCTTTTTGATATCGGTTCCGATATTCTTGCTTACGTTGTTCTTGACATCATCGATATTTTTTTTGATATCGTCAACAAAACTGGTATCGATACCCTGCTTGTTGGCACTTTTTGTGATTTCGCTCTTTATATCTTCGGTAGCGTCCTTGAGTTGGCGCATTCCCTTGCCCAGTCCCCTGGCGATATCGGGAATTTTATCGGCACCGAAGACCATCACCACGATAAACAGGATGAAGAATATCTCGGCCCCGCTGATAAAGAGAAAATGCATTGCGAACATGCTACAAATATAATGAAGATTACTAATGCTTACGTAAAAATAGCGTGGAGGTTTGCTTTGGGGAGAGACCTGTTAGTTCAGACCCTATTTCCCCTTAATATTCTCCTGCTTCATCTGGTCGAAATCGGATTCCCCCTCTTTTTTCGGCCATGAATTGTTGGTGACATCGATATCGGCGGTTTCAGCCTTGGGATCTACGACTACCCCGGTAAGTTCTTTTTCCGAAGAAACTACCACACTGACCTCCTTATCATTTTTTCGCAATATCTCAGGCGGATAGGTTATATTCTCGGTGGTACCATCGGCGTAGGAATATTCCACGATCAAGGGCATCGGCAGCCCTCCGGGTTTATCGTAGGTTACCTGATAAAAGTACTTGGGTTCCTTAACCCTGGCGCGTTCGTCAGAGGTCATATTGTCCATCATAAATTCTTTGAGGGATTTCGAACTTTCCGACGGTGCTTTTCCCTTAAGGTTCGCGTCGAAATCTTCACTGTCTTCCTCGGCCAAATAGACCAAAGGCGGCATATCGGCTTCCGTAATATTTCTGACGGCCATATATTCTTGCATCTCTTTGCTGGGGGTATCGCTAACATAATATTTTTTGATGTCCTTAACACCGATGTCCACATAATCGGTGGTATAGAACCAGCCCCTCCAGAACCAGTCAAGATCGACCGCGGAGGCATCTTCCATGGTACGGAAGAAATCTTCGGGTGTAGGATGCTTGAACATCCAACGCTGCGAATAGGTCTTGAAGGCGTAATCGAAAAGCTCCCTGCCCATTACCGTTTCCCTTAAGATATTGAGCGCCGTAGCCGGCTTTCCGTAGGCATTTGGACCCAATTGGTACACGTTTTCGGGGTTGGACATAATCGGCGCGATGGTACTTTGGTCGCCCGAAATGTAGGGAACCACACTCGATGGGTCTCCCCGTCGCGAAGGATATTTGGTATTGGGCGCAATGGCCTTTGGGAAAAGCTCCCCGAATTCCTGCTCCGCCATGTACTGCATAAACGTATTGAGTCCTTCATCCATCCAGCCCCACTGGCGTTCATCGGAATTTACGATCATCGGGAAGTAATTGTGCCCGACTTCATGAATGATTACGCTGATCATGCCATACTTTACCCGCTCTGAATACGAACCGTCTTCGTTGGGCCGCCCATAGTTCCAGCAGATCATGGGGTATTCCATACCTTGGTTCTTGGCATGTACCGAAATTGCTTTATGATAAGGATATTCAAAAGTATGCGATGAATATGAATTCAAGGTATGCGCTACGGCCTTTGTAGAATACTCTTCCCAAAGCGGATTGCCTTCCTTCGGATACATCGAAACGGCCATCACGTCACGGTCGCCCATCTTAACGGCCTGCATATCCCAAATCCATTTTCGGGAGGTGGCAAAGGCATAATCCCTTACATTTTCGGCCCTGAATTTCCAGGTCTTTTTCTTTTCCGAAAAGTTTCTCTCCGCCTTCTCCGCTTCTTTTTGGGTGACGATCAGAACGGGCTTATCGTACGATTTTTTGGCTTTTTCATAGCGGGCCATCATCTCTTTGGAGAATACTTCCTCCCTGTTCTGAAGCTTTCCGGTCGCGTCAAGTACGTGATCGGCAGGTACGGTAATATTTACATCATAATTGCCGAAGGGCAACGCAAACTCGCCACTTCCCCAAAATTGGTGGTTCTGCCAGCCCTCTACGTCACTGTATACGGCCATTCTTGGAAAGAATTGAGCAATGACATAAGCGCGATTACCGTCTTCGGGAAAATATTCAAAGCCCGAACGCGCCCTATCCACGGTATGTTCCGGAATGTTGAAATCCCATTTAATAGAAAACGAGACTTGCTCGCCGCTCTTCAAAAACTGGGGAAGATCAATACGCATCATGGTTCTATTAATAGTATACGGTAGCGGCTTTCCGTTCGCATCTTTCACAAAATCTATATGGAAGCCCCCATCGAAAGATTCTTTCAGATATTTTTTCGCGAAAGCGTCCGGTTCCTCGGCCAAAGGCAACTTGCCCCCGTCGCGTAACTTTGATTTAGAGGTCTTCGCCCTAACATTCTGATCCAATTGTACCCATAGATATTCAAGATCATCGGGCGAATTGTTGGTATAGGTCACGGTCTCCTCCCCGAAAATCTTGGCATTCTTATCGTCGAGCTCGATATCCATTTTATAATCGGCCTGCTGCTGGTAATAATCGGGACCCGGAGCCCCAGATGCGGAGCGGTATGTGTTCGGGGTAGCGAACTCCTCATAAAGTTGTTTGAACTTGTTTTGGTTGTAGTGACCGGGTTCTCTTTCTTTTTGCTGTTCCTGAGCGAAAATGCCCGCAGACAAAAACAATACGGAGATTAGGCAATATTTAAGTACATTCATTTTGAAAATAGGGTTTGATAAGAATCTGCGAAATGTAAAGTTTTCTTCGGATTTATACTGTAAATGTTATAAGTTTAACATTCCTTTAGGATCGGATTTTAGGAGGACAAAACTTTTCTTTTTTCCATCGATCTTAAAATGAACGATGTTCTGCTGTTCGTCAAATAGGTCGGTAAGTATTTCGTTCGTTATTTGGATGGATGTCGTATGGGCCAAATTAATTTTAGGAACCTCGATATAACAGATCATCACATCGGCATCGTATTTCTTCCCTATAAAATTATAGGATGCATTCTCCCCGTTGATCTCCACCGCAAATTTTGTCCGAATATACTTCTCTATATATGCATCCGCTTCTTCCGATTCGTTTTCCGTGGCCAATTCGGCGTCAAAGCCGAACCGTTCTTGCAGCACGTTTTCGAAATCGTCGATAAAAATGCGGGATGTTATCTGGATCGCCCCATCTTTTTCGGAATATTTTACGTTCGTAACACTGACATAAAATTTATGTGCCGCTGCAAAGGCGAACAGCGGCATAAGTAGGATGATGAGGGATTTTTTTAAGGGATTCATGTAATTCTTTTGTCTGATTGTAGGATTTAAAGATGTCTTCATACTTTTAACTTTGAATCTGCCAACGGCAGAATTGAACCTTAAATTCTCCGAATCTCGTTCAACAAAATGGCCGTAGCCGTCGCGACGTTCAGACTCTCGGCAGTCTTCTTCCCGAACTGTGGAATACAGATTTTTTTGGAAACCAAAGCCTGTACCTCGGGGGAAATACCAGTGGACTCATTTCCCACCACCAGTATTCCTTTTTCGGGCATTTTCGTTTGGTAGATCGTTTGCCCCTCCATAAAGGCACCAAAAATTGGAAGGCCCGTTTTCCGTAAAAAATCCTCTAAATCCGTATATCCGACCTGAACCCGGGCGATGGAACCCATGGAGGCCTGCAAGGTCTTGGGGTTGTAGCAATCAACCGTATTTTCCGAACATATAAGGTGTTCGATACCGAACCAATCGCATAATCGAATCATAGTACCCAAATTTCCAGGATCTCGCACATCGTCAACGGCGAGTATCCAATCCGAAAAATCGATGATTCCAGCTTCGGCCATCTCGAATACCCCTAAAACGGTATTGGGCGTCGTAAGGCCACTCATTTTTCGAAGTTCGGCCTCGGTGACGGACTCAATAGCCTCGTCTTGATCGTCGAAAACCGAAACATCGGTGGTAAAAATTGCATACCCCTTAAACTCGGAATCCAGCAATTCCCGTACCGTTTTGACACCCTCGACTACGAACAGGCCATGCTGGTTTCGATACTTTTTTTGTTGAAGGCTTTTAACAAGCTTTATTTGATTTTTACTGACCATAAGGTTGCCATCCGGTTTAAACCATCCCACTCACTCCTAATTCACTAACCCCTAATTCCTAATCCCCGGAATAAATTTCCAATAATTCCCGCAATTCGTATCCAAATCCCTCAAACTTTACATGATTTCAATGTATTTTTGGGGGCTATGGGCATATCGTTTCCCCTTATCAAAAACACCGCTAAAATAAGCCTATTATTTCTAGTCGTGGTGTTCAACGCTTGCAATACACTGAAAAGGGTAGGCGAAAACCAACTTTTGCTCAAAAAGAACAACATCTACGTCGACAGTGCCGAAGTAAAGGACGCCGACGTCGAAAGTCTTATCCTGCAAGAACCGAACCGTACTATTCTAGGATATCCGCTTCGGTTGAACCTGTACAACCTGGCAAAACGGAATCCCGACTCGTCCTATCAAAGCTGGTTGCACCGAAAAGAAAAAAGGGAACAGCGGCTTATCAATTTACTTTCAGAAAAACAGGTAGAGCGTTTGGGGGAGTCCTTTTTGGTTAAAGGGATAAACGAATGGCTTAAAAAGATCGGTGAAGAACCTGCCATACTCGATACCCTCAAGGCGCGGCGCACTTTAGAACGATTGAAGGCCTACTATGACAGCAAAGGGTATTTCAATAGTACCACTACCTATCAAATCGATACGATACCCAAGACGCAAAGGGCGATAATAGACTATAAAATAGAGTTGGCCGAACCTTTTACCATCGATTCGGTTTCGCACCAAATTGTCTCGAAAGCGGTCGATTCCATTTATGCCCTGAATGCCCAAGGTTCGTTTGTAAAAAAAGGGGACCGGTTCGAGCTTGCCAAATTCGGTGCAGAGCGGGAACGCCTGAGTACGATATTCCGGAATACAGGCATCTACAATTTTCAGGAAAGCTCCATTTCCTATGATATCGCGACCGATACCACTAAACTGGCCGATGACCAAAAAATGGACATCGAACTCAATATCGACAACTTTAAAAAGCGGGGCGACTCTGCCATAACCACCGCCCCTTATCAAGTGTATCGCTTCAACAGGATAAATATCTACACCGATTATCTTTTCGACGAACGCGATCGAGATCAAAAATTCATCCGTTTCAGGGATTATACCATATTCTATCGGGACAAGCTGCGGTTCAATCCCAATACGTTGGCCAACGCCGTATTTTTTGAACAGGACAGTGTGTATCGCGACCTCGACCGTACCCGCACCTACCGACAGATTACCAACCTCGGGGTTTTCAAATACCCGACGATTACGCCCGTTCCCAATGAAGAAGAGGCGACGCTGGACACCAATATCTATCTGGCGGCCCGGCCGCGATATTCGTTGGGGATGTCTTTCGAGCTTACGCGGTCGAACATTCAACAGGTCGGACTGGCCCTCAACCCCTCGCTGCAGGCCAGAAATCTTTTTGGAGGCGCCGAAAACCTGAGCATATCAGGGCGTTTGAGCATCGGGAATTCCAACGACCGCAGTATCACCGATAGCCGCTTTTTTAATCTTCAGGAATTTGGCGCCGATGCCAATCTCGATATTCCCAGTATCTGGTTTCCCTTTTTCAATACCAAAAAGATAATACCCAGCTATACGCTTCCGCGGACCCGTATTTCATTGGGCACCAGTTTCCAAAAGAACATCGGTCTCGACAAACAGGCGTTCAATACCGTTTTGGGCTATAATTGGATTCCCTCCGACCATATAAAACACAACATCGAACTGCTGAATGTACAGTTTGTCAGAAATGTCAATACAGATCGCTTCTTTAATGTGTACCGCAACTCCTTTTCACAATTGAACGATATTGCCGCCGCCCCTATTTATCAGGATAATGCCACGTTGTCGGAAGTTTTCGGACCTCGTGACGGATCGGATGAACCCCGCCGTTTGATTATCCCATCGGGCACCACCGGCTTTACCGACGCCATACTCGATCGAGAAATACCGACCTCCGCAGGCGATTTTGAAGCCGTGAGCCGTATCGAGGAACGAAGACGGCGCCTGACCGAAAACAACCTGATCTTTGCCAGTAACTATACCTTGAACTATACGAGTCGCAACGGCCTTACCGACAACAAATTCTTCCAGTTCCGATTTAAGCTTGAAAGTGCTGGAAACTTACTTTCCGGAATTTCGGCCCTGATCCCTTTCGATGAAAACGAAAACGGAGACCGCTTAATCTTTAATGTTCCGTATAGCCAATACGTGAAGACCGAATTGGACTATGTGAAATATTGGAGCGTATCGCGTACTGGTGTCCTGGCATTCCGGTCGTTTTTAGGCCTTGCCATACCCTACGGGAATTCGGACAATATTCCCTTCGTCCGCAGTTATTTTGCCGGCGGTGCCAACGACATCAGGGCTTGGTCGCCCTATTCCCTCGGGCCGGGACGCATCGATGCCATCAACGATTTTAACGAGGCCAATTTAAAACTGAGCCTGAACCTCGAATACCGTTTTCCCCTATTCGGCAGTTTCAAGGGTGCCCTGTTCGCAGATGCGGGAAATATCTGGAACGTTTTCGATAACGTCGAAGACCCGGCCGCCACCTTTACCGGTTTAGATTCGCTCGGGGATACTGCGCTAGGCACTGGATTCGGACTCCGTTACGATTTTACCTTTTTCGTGCTCCGGGCCGACCTAGGCTTCAAGACCTACAACCCCGCCAATGAAATTTCGGAAAGATGGTTCGCCGATTATAATTTTAAGAACGCCGTTTTGCAGATCGGAATAAATTATCCCTTTTAAGTACAAGCATTATTTTATTACTTTTGCATCCAAATCCATTAGAAACACTTAGAACATAAACTATGGCCCACAACATAAAACCAGGTGTCGCCACCGGTGACGAAGTACAAGCGATTTTCAAATACGCCAAAGAAAAAGGCTTTGCCCTTCCGGCAGTAAACGTAATAGGATCGGATACCATCAACGGCGTTTTGGAAACCGCTGCCAGCCTTAACGCACCGGTAATGATCCAGTTTTCTAACGGGGGCGCACAGTTCAATGCGGGCAAGGGCCTGTCGAACGAGGGACAAAAAGCGGCCGTTCTCGGTGCGGTAGCAGGTGCCAAGCACGTACACCAATTGGCAGAGGCCTACGGTGCCACTGTTATTCTACATACCGACCATTGTGCCAAAAAATTATTGCCCTGGATCGACGGGATGCTCGATGCCAGTGAAAAACATTTCGAGCAGACCGGTAAATCGTTGTTCAGTTCGCACATGATCGATCTTTCGGAAGAACCTCTTGAAGAAAATATTGAAATCTGCAAAGGCTATTTAAAGCGGATGGCCAAAATGAATATGACACTTGAAATCGAACTGGGCATAACGGGTGGTGAAGAAGATGGGGTCGATAATAGTGATGTCGATGACTCAAAATTATATACCCAACCCGAAGAAGTGGCCTATGCGTATGAAGAACTTTCAAAAATAAGTCCACGTTTTACTATTGCCGCCGCCTTTGGTAACGTGCATGGGGTATACAAACCGGGCAACGTGAAATTGACCCCGAAAATCCTAAAAAATTCTCAGGATTACGTCACTGATAAATATGGCGTTGGGCACAACCATATCGATTTTGTATTCCATGGCGGCTCTGGTTCTACCGTTGAAGAAATACGCGAAGGCATCAGCTATGGGGTCATTAAAATGAATATCGATACCGATCTGCAATACGCGTTTCTTGCCGGCGTAAGGGATTATGTTCAGGATAAAAAGGACTATCTTCAGTCACAGATCGGAAACCCAAATGGTACGGACGAGCCCAACAAAAAATACTACGATCCCAGAGTCTGGCTTCGTGAAGGTGAAAAAACCTTTATCGAGCGGTTGAAAAAAGCCTTTGAAGACCTGAATAATGTAAATACGTTATAAATTAAGTTCAATGGGCCTGTTCAGACCGGTTGAGTTCTAACTACCCCACTAACCCTAATATGGAAAACATGACGGCTTGGTTCAAAAGAAAGGAAAAGGGAATCCAAACGGCTACGGAAGAGAAGAAGGACACCCCGAAAGGACTGTGGTACAAATCGCCTACCGGAAAGATAGTGGAGTCCGAAGTGCTGGCCAAGAACCATTATGTGAGTCCCGAAGACGACTATCACGTACAGATCGGTAGCAAACACTATTTCGAAATACTTTTCGACGACAACAAGTTCAGGGAGCTCGATGCGAAACTGACCTCAAAAGACCCCCTAAAGTTCGAGGACACGAAAAAGTACTCCGATCGCCTAAAGGCCGCCCAGAAAAAAACGGGACTTAAGGATGCCGTGCGCACCGCCGTGGGTAAATCTTTGGGAAAGGATGTTGTTGTTGCCTGTATGGATTTTAGCTTTATCGCCGGATCCATGGGCAGCGTAGTGGGTGAAAAAATCGCCCGGGCCATCGACCATTCCATCAAGAAAAAGATTCCCTTTGTCATGATTTCGAAATCCGGTGGAGCCCGTATGATGGAGGCGGCGCTCTCGTTGATGCAATTGGCCAAGACCTCCGCCAAGCTGGCACAGTTGGCAGAGGCAAAAGTACCCTATATTTCGGTTTGTACCGATCCCACGACGGGTGGCACGACAGCGTCCTATGCGATGTTGGGCGACATCAATATTTCCGAACCAGGCGCCCTTATCGGCTTTGCAGGGCCTCGGGTGGTTAAGGAAGCAACGGGAAAAGAGCTTCCCGACGGTTTCCAGACCGCCGAATTTGTACTGGAACACGGCTTTTTGGATTTTATTGTCCACCGAAAGAACCTGAAAAAGAAAATCAACCTATATATCGATTTGATCGAGAACAATCCGGTTAGGGATTAAAGGTCTCAAATCTGCATGCCGGCCAAACAGGTCTAATATCCATTCATGAAACACCTTCCCCTTCTATTAATTTTACTATGGCTGAGTAGTTGCTCTACGGATAAGGAAAAGATGCTGGCCGAAAACGATTCCATTTTAGCCTTACAAGGGGTTACCCAAGTGACGAAAATCGAAGTTTCAGGCAAGGCAAACGCCTATACCTTTGCGGTCACTATTGAAAGTCCCGATACCGGTTGCGACCAATACGCCGATTGGTGGGAAATCGTTGATTTGGATGGCAATCTGGTGTATCGAAGAATTTTGGACCACAGCCATGTCACCGAACAGCCGTTCATGCGATCTGGGGAAAATATAGCACTTGCCGAAAATAAGGAAGTCTATGTCCGGATGCACATGAACAATTCCGGATATGCCGCAAAAGCGCAAAAAGGAAGTGTCGAAAGTGGTTTTCAGGCTACAGAACTGGATGTGAAGTTCGCAAAGGATTTGGAGAAGGCAGCTCCCCTACCCGATGGGTGTGCTTTTTGAATTAAATGAACGGATAAGGTGTATAACTCCCCAAAATAACCATATATTTGCGCCCTGATTTAGAGAAAATCACATACATAAAAATCATTTAAAACAATATTGGCATGTATTTAACCAAGGAAATAAAGGCCGACATCTTTAAAAAGCATGGCGGAAAAGAGGAAAACACCGGTTCTACCGAGGGGCAAGTGGCTCTCTTCACCCACCGTATCAACCACCTTACGGGGCATTTGAAAAATAATCGAAAAGATTATAACACCGAGCGCTCATTGGTGCGATTGGTAGGTAAAAGACGTAGTCTTCTCGATTATTTGAAGAAAAAGGATGTCGTTCGCTATCGTGAACTCATCAAAGAACTGAACATCAGAAAATAGGGCGGAGAACGGTAACAAATTCACATGTATGATTCCAAAAGTATTTAAAGAGGTCATCGACCTCGGCGACGGTAGGGAAATCTCTATCGAGACCGGAAAATTGGCGAAGCAGGCCCACGGGTCAGTTGTCGTACAATCCGGCAAATGTATGTTGTTGTGTACTGTTGTATCCGACTATGAACAAAAAGATCTTCCCTTTCTGCCACTAACGGTAGATTACCGGGAAAAGTTTGCGGCTTCTGGCCGTTATCCCGGTGGATTCTTTAAAAGGGAAGCCCGGCCCAGCGATGGCGAAGTATTGACCATGCGACTGGTAGACCGTGTTTTACGTCCGCTTTTTCCAAAGGATTATAGCGCCGAGACCCAGGTAATGATCCAATTGATGTCCCACGACGAGGATGTCATGCCCGATGCCATGGCGGGATTGGCCGCATCTGCAGCTATTCAACTTTCGGATTTTCCGTTTGAATGTGCTATTTCCGAAGCACGTGTAGGCCGTGTTGATGGTCAATTCATCATCAACCCAAGCCGTGCGCAATTGGAGGAAAGCGATATCGATATGATTATCGGTGCCTCCGCGGATTCCGTTATGATGGTGGAAGGTGAGATGGACGAGATTTCCGAAGAGGAAATGGTCGAAGCTATTAAATTTGCCCATGAAGCCATCAAAAAACAGATCGATGCCCAATTGAAACTCGCCGACGCCTTCGGAAGAAAGGAAGTGCGTGAGTACGAGCAGGCTCCCCAAGATGAAGAACTAGCGAAGAAAGTTCACGATCTCGCCTATGATAAAGTGTATGCCGTGGCCAAGGCCGGTTCTGCGAAGCATGAGCGAAGCGATTCTTTTTCAGCAATCAAGGATGAAATCAAGGCCAGCTATTCCGAAGAGGAATTGGCAGAAAAAGGGGATTTGATATCCGAATACTATCGCAAAGCCGAAAAAGCAGCGGTACGGGACTTGACCCTTAACGAAGGCCTGCGGTTAGACGGTAGAAAGACCGACGAAATCCGCCCTATATGGTGCGAAATCGATTATTTGCCGTCCACCCACGGGTCCGCTATTTTCACGCGTGGCGAAACGCAAGCTTTGGCCACCGTTACTTTGGGCACTTCGCGAGAGGCGAACAAAATCGATATGCCCTCCTATGAGGGGGAGGAAACTTTTTACTTACACTATAATTTCCCGCCATTCTGTACCGGTGAAGCACGGCCCATCCGCGGTACTTCCCGAAGGGAAGTAGGCCACGGTAACCTGGCACAACGCGCCTTGAAAGGTATGATTCCCAAAGATTGTCCCTACACCGTTCGTGTAGTTTCCGAAGTTTTGGAAAGTAACGGATCTTCC
>NZ_JBGTHY010000328.1:0-5044 GCF_041745955.1 Pricia sp. | reverse complement strand
GGCACTGATCAATAAGGATTGGTCCTCGTTGCCTTCGAAATCTTTTTTGTATTGTAGTTCATAGGAATATTTGGGATTGGTGGCCGTGGTCAGTTCATGACGGCGAAAGGCATCGGTCAGGGCATTTCCCGCACCGAAGGTGCTGAAAACGGCATCGGAGTTTTCCTTTTCCCACTCGTAGGCAAAATTTCCCGAAAGGGTCAACACATTATAGTCGTTGATGTGGTAATCCGTACCGAGGATAAGGTTGAAAAAGGTTTCGTTCTTATCGCTCTCGCCAATGCTGCTGATATAGGTATTGTCCACCAAATTCCGGTTTTCGCTTTCATTGTCGCTGGGGAAGGTCCTACGGCCAAAGCCCAACTGGCTGAACAGGTTGAACTTTTCGGTACGCTTGTTCAGGCTCAAACCCAAACTATGGTTGTTCGGTATACCTGTATTCAAGGTTACGGAACCGTTCAGGCCTTTTTTCTCCTCTTTTTTCAATACAATGTTGATAATACCAGATGTACCTTCCGCATCGTATTTGGCGGAAGGGTTCGTAATCACCTCGATACGCTCGATCATATCGGCGGTAAGGGTACCCAAGGCACCGCCCTTTTCGTTCGCAATGACCGAAGGTTTCCCGTTGATCAACATTTGCACGCCCTGACTACCACGTAGGCTGACCGCCCCTTCGATGCTTACGTTGACCGACGGTACATTGTTCAGGACTTCCAAGGCACTTGCGCCGGTACTGCTCAGATCGGCACCCACATTAAAGATGCGCTTATCGAGTTTGAATTCCGTTTGGGAAACCTGCCCCTCAACGACCACCTCATCCAACTGCTGGGAATCTTCCGTCAGCGTTACCGTGCCCAAATCGATAGTGCCATCAACGATTTCCGGATTGTCGATCTTTATTGAGCTAAAGCCCATAAAACTGACCTCGACGTAAAAATCGGAGGCTTCGGTCTCCAAATCAAAACTACCGTCCTCAAGCGTGGTAGTGCCCGTAATCGGTTTTTGGTCGGCAGGGTTTCCTACCAATACTGTGGCGAACTCGATGGGAGTTCCGTTGGGGTCACCGACCTTTCCGGTAATAGATGTGGTTCCGTTTTGGGCGGAGAGTACATCCATATTAAAAAAAAGCGTCCCGAAAAGCATCAGATAAAATACTTTTTTCATAGTAAGGGGAGATTGATATTTCATACCCCAAAGATGTTCCATTTTCAATGGAAGGCTTTTCCATTTTCTTTAAACGACGTAGATTGGCTTGTGAACGACAAAAGTCCATGAATTCGACGTTGACCCATTCATATCTGTCGATGACCGGTTTATTATAAAAGCCCCTTGCCGGAATATGCTACTTTTATAGCATGGCATTCAAACGGTTTTCTTTGAACAGTACTTCCAAGGAGGTTATTTTCCAGCTATTGCTGCACATCGTACTATTCCTTTTTTTTTCTTTTGATAGGAACCAGCCCCAAATACAGGAATTTAAAGTGGTGGCCTTCCTCAACTACGCATTGGGTGCCCTGGTCATCAATTATGTGCTGCTGCCGCACTTTTTCTACTGTAAAAAATACCTGCTTTTCTTTTTCTATGTGGCCATAATGGTTGCAGTGATCATCGCCGTGGAAGAGCTTGTACTCGAACGCATTTACTACCCCGATACTCGTGGCAAACATTTTCCCGGGGTCGTTTACAGCCTATTGGACGTGCTGCCTGTCATTACCATTTTGGCGGGATTTAAATTCGCATGGGACGCCTCTACCAAACAACGGGAGGTCGAACAACTGCGTACCTCTGTCAAGGAAAGCGAACTGCAGTTCCTGAAATCGCAGATCAATCCGCATTTTTTGTTCAACAACCTGAACAATCTGTATTCCTACGCCATCGACAATTCGCCAAAAACGCCTTCCATCATTTTGGAACTATCCTCGGTGTTGCGTTATATGCTCTATGATTGTAAAGAGGATTTTGTGGCACTTCCAAAGGAATTGGAACATCTGAAAAACTTTACCCAATTGAACGAACTACAGATCGAGGAGCGTGGTACCGTTACTTTTCAGACCAAGCATATCGGTTCAGGCTACCGGATCGCGCCATTGATCTTAACAGTATTCGTTGAAAATGCCTTCAAACACAGTACGGCAAGCCAATCCGAGGATATTACCATAGACATCGGCATCGACGTTACCGACAAAGGGTTATTAGTATTTGAGTGTATCAACTCCTTCAGGCCAATTACAAACACCGATGACCTATCACACGGCATCGGTTTGGAGAATGTCAAAAAACGTCTGGAGCTGATCTATCCTAATGCACACCAACTGTGCATTTCAGAAACGGATACGCTATATTCCGTAAAACTTGAAATGCAATTAAAACAGGAAACGAAATGATACGATGCATCATAGTCGAAGACCAACCGCCGGCACAGCGCGTACTTCAAAAGTTCATCGGCGACATGGAAAACATGGAACTTAAGGCCACCTTCGCCGATGCGCTAAAAGCGATGGAATTCCTAAAATCGCAAGCTATCGATTTGATTTTTTTGGACATACATTTGCCGAAGATTTCGGGTATAGACTTTCTGAAGACGATTTCGGATGCCCCTCACGTTATTTTGACCACAGCATTTTCTGACTATGCATTGGAAAGCTATGATTTGAATGTAGTGGATTATCTGCTGAAGCCCTTTTCGTTCGAGCGTTTCGTTAAAGCGACCAACAAGGTTCCCGTGGATAGTAGCGGAAAAAATATCAAAGAATCAGCTATAGGCGCAAAATCAAGTCCCGAGATGCTCTTTATCAAATCGGGATACGAGCACCTCAAAATACAAGTTTCGGACATCCATTATATCCAATCGGAATCCGACTATACCGAAATTTTTACCGCAGATAAAAAATACCTTACCTCACATTCGCTACGGCACTGGCTACAAACTTTGGACGAAAGACAATTTGTTCAAATCCACAAATCCTTCATTGTGAATACTGGGAATATCACAAAAGTATCGGGCAATCGCATTTACTTTGGTTCGGATACCCATGTGCCCATTGGGCGTATGTATAAGGAAGAGTTTGTGGAGAAATATTTGAAGTGATCTTGTCGCTATTCCTACCCCTTTTCCTTTCGTAACTTTTGGTAAGCCTCCCTCAGATATATCGAAATCATATAAGAAAAAATGGGTACGGGCAATAGATTTATCTGGTCTATTATGGAAGATTTTGGATACCTAATTAGTGTCTGTCTATTAAGTCAACAGTAATTGCTGGTTTACTGCAAACCATTCGTGTTTTTCTGTTCGGTTTGCGCTTCTTTTTATGGTTTCCCCCTACTTCGATTTTTCAAAATGCCGGAAGGCCTGATTTTAACAGTTATTAACAGTTTTTTGCGCCAATATTTGCAATAAGGGTGTACCCGTCCCCGTGGCCCTTGATTTTTCAGTATCGAAGGACACCGGATCTTCAGGCCGCCCGGGCCTTCCGCTTTGGCACCATCATCTCGACCAGGGCATTGGTCATTACCCTGATGTTGTAACCGATAATGCCCCATAGCACCTTGGCCTTGAAATGGGCCCACCCCTTCCAGTTGCACCGGTTCAGTGAGAAGCCCCTTTTCAGGTTGGATATGTTCGCCTCGATACCGCTGCGCCATTTCTTCAGACGGGTCTCCATGTTAAGGCTGCTTACCTGGTTGCACATGCTGCCCACGACCTTGTTGAACACTACGTTCACGATACCTTTTTCCTTGGCGTGCCGTGCGTTGGCGGCCGAGGCGTAGCCGCCATCGGTGGCATAGTCCCTGGGGACGGCTCGGTAATCCTCCACGAGCTTGTCCATTGCCGGCCCGTACAGGTCGGTATCGCGCGGGTTGCCCCTCGGGATATCACAGGCCAGCACCAGGTTGCTCCTTCCGGTGGAGATGTCGACCTTGTGTCCGAACTGCACCTTGCGGCCGCCTTTGACGATGATATCGGTATGTCGTTCGTAGATGGAGAACAGCTTTTCGTCGTTGGGCACCTCAAGGCCCTTGATCTCCCTTTTTTCCGTAAAGGCGTAGACCTGGCGCATTACCGGCAGCACACCCTCCAGTTCGAGCTGCAGGATCGCGGCCTTGACACTACAGCGTTGCTTTTTTTTTACGGCGTTCGATACCTGGTTTATGCTCTTCGTGAAGGTGGCAAGCTGCTTTTTGAACAGATCGGCCCGTTTGTCCTTGCTTTTGGTATTGTTGATCTTGTAAAAGGTCTTTTTGGCGCCCTTGGTGTAGTCGCGGACGCCAAGGTCGGTAATTTCCTTTTCAAGGTGTTTCAGCAAACGGTGGCTCTCCCTGATACAGTCCCAGACCAGGGCATTGTTGGTGGGATAATGGATGTCGGTCCCCACCACCGTGCTGTCCTGCCTTACCTGCCTTAGGTCCTCGAGCCCCTCGCCGATGGCTATCCTGTTGAGCTCGACCAGGAACCTGTCCAGGTTCCCGGCCCCGACCTTGGAGATATACTTCTGCAGTACCTGAAAACTATAGGGCTTCAGTTCATCGATCTTCAAAAAATGGGAGCAGATGCGCGAGTCGCCCTGGTGGTAGGCAAGTTCGCGATAGGTAAGACGTTTGAGCTCCTTGTAGATCGCCGCGCGTACGATCTGTTCGACGCTGGGGGTATCCTTGCGCCCGAAGGTATTTCTCTTTTCCCCGCTGGTTATGTCCTCCTCGAGGAGGGCGATAAGCTCGGAATGTTCTTCCAATATGCTGTCTATCAGGCCGAACTCCGGGTTGTTGGCCCAATCCGGCTGTTCGAATTTGAGCTTCAAGGTCTCGAATAGTTTCATTTTCATACCTTAAATTTACAAAAGGGAATTGTTGGATTTCCTATCAAACTGTTTGGTTATCAACAATTTAATGTTAATAGACAGACACTAATTAGACCATCGAACCGAGCAGCAACGTGCCCAAGATAAAGAGTACCAACGAGATAACGCCTCCTACCTCCATACAATGCCTGAACCTATAAATGCCCATACTGAAGATCAACGAATTGGTCCGATAGCCTACCGGG
>NZ_JBGTHY010000327.1:0-2556 GCF_041745955.1 Pricia sp. | reverse complement strand
TGAAACTGTATTGATTTTATTTGTTCAATCCATCTGATTTTCACCCATAAAATCGATTAGCGTTTTGTTTCCTTTAAAATCATAAAGCTCGATTTTCTGTTCGTCGTTATATAGTTGAAGGGCACGCGATGATTGTGATAGGTGCGAAGAGCCGTAATAGCATTCGTGCCAACGTTCGGCTCCATCGAAGCCAATGATTTTGACCTTCAGGGTATTTGGTGGAACATCAAAAAGTGTGTAGTTTTTCCCAGGAATATCGGAGGCATATACATCTATTCGATCGGAATTTCTTCCGAACAGGGCGGTCAATTGACCATCAACCTTGATGGATGCGGCACTGCGGTTATCGCCATCGATAAAAAGGCCGGTATGGGTGTTCGAAATAGGTTCGAAGCCCCCTTTTCCGTTTCCTTTTAAAAAAACACCCTTTAACGCATCGTATCTACCACTGCCCACCTCGGTGCCGAAATCGTTTCCCGTCAGCACCACGTCCAAAAAGCAGTCCAAATCAAAATCTTGCACCAAAATGCCGTAAACGGGGGCCAACTGGGCTTTTCGGGGAAGGGCTATCAGTTCAAATTGTCCATTTCCATCATTGCGTAAATAACTGGAGGCAAAATGAAAGGCTTTGGCCTGATAGGCACTACTTTGCTCTTGAGGGGATAAAAGGTCATCGAGCGTCGCTTTGGCATAGCTTTCATAATTAGGGAATTTCTTCTTCATTGTGGGAATTTGCTTGATCAGATCGTCCCTGGAATGTACAGGATATTCCGTACCGTTTGTAAATGAAGTCATAATGGGGTCCAAGACACCGTTCTGATCGTAATCTAATCCATACACTGTTACCGGCTGTTCAGGAGAAGCCTCGTGCTTGGTGTTCAGCCCCAGATTACCAAGTACATAGTCGATATCGCCGTCGTTGTCAAAATCCCCTCCGTTTATGCTGTTCCACCATCCCGAGGTGTGCGAAAGACCGGTTTTTGCGGAGACATTCTTCAATTTTCCATTGTCGTTTTCAAAAAATTGGATGGCCATAAACTCCCCTACGACGATAAGGTCGGTATCTCCGTCGTTGTCAAAATCGGTCCATAGGGCATCCGTAACCATACCCGTTTTTTGTAATTCCGGGGCCAGTTGGTTGGTTACATCCGTAAAGCTTCCGTTTTCGTTTTGGAGCAGATAGCTGTTGGGAGGTAGCGGATATTTAAGGGGCACGAGTCTTCCTCCTACAAAAAGATCTAGATCGCCATCCTTGTCGAAATCTGCTGCACGGACGCAAGAACCACTGGACCGTAATTTCGGAAGTGCTTTTTCATCCAACGTAAAATTACCCTTGCCATCATTGTTGTAGAGCCGATCTTGAAAAAATTCCGAACTTTCGTAAAATTCGTTACTGCCACTTACGATATACAGGTCCTGATCTCCGTCGTTATCGTGGTCAAAAAAAAGGGTTCCGGTATCTTCCTCATATTTTTCATTTTCGTTTTTCACCAAGGGCTTCTGTTCGAAATGGCCGTCGTGCTTGCTGGTGAAGAGCTTTCCGCTGCGGTTATAGCCGCCGCCTATGAAGAAATCTTCCCGCCCGTTGCCATTGATGTCGGAAACGGCGATTCCCGGACCTTGGTTGGAATGTTTATGGGGGAGCAGAAACTGCCGGTTAAAGTCGAGGTAGTCTTCTTCGTCGTGTTCAAAGTTAATTCCGTAGGTGTCAGTGACTTTCTGAAAAAGTAAGGGGGCTGGGTCGGCCGCCGTTCGTTTGACCTTGTCAGTCGCGGTTTTCTTTTTGTTGATTACCAGAAATTGGTTGGCTTTCAAATCACGTAGTATTGTATGTTTTCCATCCGGCCATTGCACCGAAAGACTGTCGATCGTACGAATATCGCCGAGTCCAAAATGTAGTTTGTGATCCATGGAAGATTGGTAGCCCCTCGTAACGGATTGGTGAAGCATTTGCATACTATCATCGGTAAACAATCGAACCTGAGCGCCTAAGGCATGTACATTCAGGCTGTCCCCAACTAATCCAATGTTAATA
This sequence comes from Pricia sp., assembly GCF_041745955.1. Classification (NCBI taxonomy): domain Bacteria; kingdom Pseudomonadati; phylum Bacteroidota; class Flavobacteriia; order Flavobacteriales; family Flavobacteriaceae; genus Pricia; species Pricia sp. The sequence goes on along the minus strand of NZ_JBGTHY010000327.1, from coordinate 521 downwards.
AAATTATGGTCAGGAAACATTTCGGAACGGTTTTCATAAATAAATGCGACCGAATTGATGTTGTTGGCTACGATATCGAGGTCACCGTCGTTATCGAGATCGGCAAAGGCCGTGCCGTTGGATAAGGAGGGTTCTTGCAGCCCCCATTTTTCGGAGACGTCTTCAAAACTCAGGGTATCTTTATTTTTGAACATAAAATTGGAAAGCGTAATGGAGGGCATCTCCCTTGCTTTTCGTTTGAGTGCCGCATCAAGACTGTCTTGAATAACATTGCCCGATAAAGATCCCGTATAGTTAATAAAATCGAGATCGGTAATATCTCGCAAATAACCATTACTGATAAACAGGTCTTTCAGTCCGTCGTTGTCAAAATCGGCAAAGAGGGGCGCCCAGCTCCAGTCCGTAGCAGCGATACCCGCCAATTGCCCGATCTCGGAGAAGGAGGTAGGGTTTTCCCCGATTTTTCCGTTGTTAAGCTGCAAGGTGTTTCGCATATATTGGGGCATATAGCCTTGTTGCAG
>NZ_JBGTHY010000326.1:0-2631 GCF_041745955.1 Pricia sp. | reverse complement strand
AAGGAGGGAATATCCATAAGCGCATACGGCTTGGCGAACACCGAAAGGATAAGGTTTGAACTGCGTTCGGCAGCGATCTCTTCGAGCCAGTGCAGCTCTTTTTCGGAAAATTTAAAGGGTTTCCACGGACTCTCGTTGCTTTTGTGGTATCCAATGATCACCAAATTATAGTCCTTCAGTTTATCCTTTAGGGTAGCGATATCCTTGCCGTTGATTTGGGTCACCTGGGCGTATTTGTTCAAGGTCTCGACGAAAGGGTCGCTTTCGGAATCCCCGAATTTGACGTAGGCGATCTTTTTGTTCTCCAAATTCTTGATGCCCATTAAATAGTAGTCGTTCTTGACCACTGTGATGGCATTTTCGATGGCATCTTCGTAGATTAGGTCATCTTTACGGCTATTCAGGTCTTCGTACAGGTTTTCGAGTTCCACGGGTTTGTACCGGTTCAGACCGACCTTATATTTAGCTTGAAGGATTTTTTTGACGGATGTGGATAGGCGTTCGTCGGAAATTTTGCCCTTGTCGTAGGCCTTAGCCAGTTTATCCTTGGCTTTTTTGACATCCAAAGGCATTAATAGGATGTCGTTTCCGGCCATAAAAGCGGCCAGCTCGGCATCCCCATTTTTTCCATGGTCGGTTACGCCTTTCATATTGAGGGCATCGGTAAAGACAAGGCCTTTAAAGCCCATTTCCTCTTTTAGCACCCCGGATATGATCTGTTCGGACAGGGATGAGGGAAGTCCTTTTTCAATTTCCAATGCGGGAACTTCCAAATGTCCGACCATAACACTGCTCAAACCATTTTCTATCAACCGATTAAAAGGATAAAGCTCGACACTGTCCAACCGCGCCCGCTCGAAATTGATGATAGGCAAGGCGTGGTGGGAATCCGTTTCGGTATCGCCATGGCCGGGAAAATGCTTTCCGCTGGACAAAACGCCGGCACTTTCCATACCCTTCATAAAAGCGATGCCCTTGTTGGAGACATTTTCGCGATCCTCGCCAAAAGATCGGTTTCCGATTATGGGATTATTCGGATTGGTATTGATGTCGATATCCGGGGCGAAGTTGATATGTACGCCCAACCGCTTGGCATGTTCGCCGATACGGCGGCCCACATCCTGAACTATCGTATTGTCTGTAATAGCCCCCAAGGTCATGTTCCACGGAAAGGAATAGGTGGAATCGAGCCGCATGGAAAGTCCCCATTCCGCATCCATACCCACCATTAACGGCAGTTTTGAGGCAGATTGAAATCGGTTCGTCAGTTTGGCCTGTCGCACGGGACCCCCGGTGGAGAATATCACCCCGCCGATATGTTGTTCCTTTATGAGGGATTCGACCTCATCGATATCCGCAGCGCCCTGATCGGAGGCAATCATCACCATAAACAACTGCCCCAATTTTTCATCGAGGGACATCGCATCGTATCGGGAATCGACCCAGTTGCGCTGTTCAAGGCTATCCCTTGTAACCAAGGGATCATTTTGGGCATTGACGCAGGTAAAAGTTAAAAAAAGTAAAGGGAAAAGTTGGTAAAAACGCATAGTGTTGGATAGGTCTATGGAGATAACTAAAAACCGATAAAATTATTGCATTTCATCGGATATTCCTTACATAAACCGTCCGTGCCAACTCTCGGAGGCAGGCACCTCCCAATGCTCTTCGTACTCTTGTTTGTTATTGACCAGATTATTGAAGACAATGGTATTTTTGGATACCGCTTTTTGTTTCGCCATTTTTTTGAAGTCACTGAGCGTTTTATAGGCGATATACTCGCCTTGTTTATAGGATACGTTCATTTTATCCAACAATTGCACATCGTATTTCTTTTCCAGGTGCTGGATAAAATGTACCGAAGCATCTATCGAACAGCCGGAGGCCGCGGCCTGTGATTGGTCGAGGGCGATAACGATAAAACGTTTATAGCGCATTTCATAACCGGCCCGCAGGTTGCTGCCGTGCGCCGTCCAGTCTTTCAAAAAGGCCTCCATTTCACTTTGGATTTCTTCCAGTTCATCGGAGGTAAAACTGCGATCGGCCTGATAGATCCAAATTCGTGAGGTTTCGGGTAGGGTGTTGAAGTCTGTTAGCATGATAAAAAGTTTATGAGCTCGCCTGCCACAAGGCAAGGTTAATTGCTTTATGAGTTTAGTTTTGTTCAAAGATCCCCCGCCGAGGCGATCAGCTCCGCGATGTCCATAACGGCGATGGAGGCTTCCTTTTCTTTGTTCTTTACGCCGTCGGTCATCATCGTGTTGCAAAAGGGACAGGCGGCGGCTATGATTTCGGGTTGTACTTCTAGGGCCTGTTCGGTACGGGCGATGTTGACGTCCTTGTCCCCTTTTTCGGGTTCCTTGAACATTTGTGCCCCTCCCGCGCCGCAACACAATCCCCGTTGCTTGCAGCTTTTCATTTCTACGAGTTCGGCATCCAGTTTTCGGATGAGCTCCCTTGGGGCTTCATATACTTGATTGCCGCGGCCGAGGTAGCAAGGGTCGTGGTAGGTGATGCGCTTTCCCTTGAACTTTCCGCCTTCCAAAGAAATTTTGCCTTCCTCCAACAACTGCCTTAAAAATTGGGTGTGGTGCACTACTTCGTAAGTACCGCCCAAACCGGGATATTCGTTCT
>NZ_JBGTHY010000325.1:0-47934 GCF_041745955.1 Pricia sp. | reverse complement strand
TCAAGCAAATTCCGAGCATTGACCGAACCCTCGCCAATCGCTACGGACAAAAGCTGGAAGATATTCGGGAATGGTTGTCCCTTACCCAGTGGAGTCAAGAACAATTGGCTGTCGAAGATATTGAAAACGTGCAGCGTACATTGAATGACCTAAAGTTGATCGATAGCCCTCTGAGCGCAAATAGAATTCTTCGATAAACCGCTACCAGTCTATTGATTTCCCACCAATTTTCCGCAATATGTCGTTGGCTTGGCTAAAGTGTTTGTTGCCGAACCAATGGCCCCTATTGGCACTTAAGGGAGAGGGATGGCCCGAGGTCAGCACATGATGTTTGCTACTTTCTATTAAAGCCGATTTCCTTTTGGCAAATCCGCCCCAGAGCAAAAAAATCAGTCCCTCTTTTTCAGCGGATAGTTTTCGGATTACGGCATCCGTAAAGATTTCCCATCCCTTGTTCTGATGACTGCCCGACTGATGCGCACGCACGGTCAAGGTGGCGTTCAACAGCAGTACGCCCTGCTCCGCCCACTGCTCCAGATTTCCGCTTTGTGGGTATGGCTTTCCCAGATCCGTTTCGATTTCCTTGAAGATATTGACCAACGAAGGCGGATGCGGTATGCCATCTTTTACCGAAAAACAGAGTCCGTTTGCCTGATTCGGACCGTGATAGGGGTCTTGCCCGATGATGACCACTTTCGTTTCATCGAAAGGACTGTGATCAAAAGCCGCAAAAACATCCCCACCTTTCGGATAGCAGGTATGTTCGGCATATTCCTTTTTGATGAATGCGGTCAAATTGGAAAAATAGGGCTGTGCAAATTCCGGTGCCAGTTCTTGTTTCCAGCGCTCTTCTATGTTTACGGGCATTTCTACTTTTATTTCGTCCATTATAAACTAGCCAAAAATAACCAAAACTAAGCTTCCGATCGGCATTTTGAGCGGAACACCTGCTATTTGTTCATCCCCAAATCCTGACCAGTTATCGAAAAATATAAATAATCGATAGTTTATCCCGTTTAAGGTTTCCGCTGGATTTTTTTTGGACGCATTAGCAAATGCATATTGAACACAATTTAAGTTCAGCGTCTTAAAACAAAACTTTAAGAATAGTCGGATATGGGTTTTAAATCTTGGAAATCAAAGTATGCCGTGTTGATATGGACCATTGTTCTCTTGCCGAACATTTTCGCCATTTATTTCGGGGTGGCCAGTTTTCCCTATACTTGCGCACCTATGTTCGCACATCAAATTAATGAGGACAGCAAACTATGCGTTTTTAAGTTCGAAGGCAGTAATGCCTGTAAAACCGTTGATTTGGAAGATAATTATGGAAGAAGCGAGACCTTTTTCATCCGCTATTTTTTTAGTAAGGTATATGGTTCCTCAGAATCGGTATCCCCATTTGCTAGGAGACTTTCAGAAAATAAAGCCGCATTTCAACACAGAATGAACGATTTTTTTGAAGGGTATGCCGCGTTCCTTGACAAGGAAAAACAGTTGCCCCTCGATAAAATAATCCTGAAAGTAAAGCAGGTCGATGCCTCTAGACAGGATATTGCCCCGTGTGAAATTTTGGGCTTCTACGATGTCAAACTTAAAAAATATATATCCGCTTATGAAAACCCTAAAAACCAATTTTGATCTAGTGCTGGACAATCCATTAAGTGTCCTGCGGTTTTGTTTGGCCCTGATCATGGGTAGCGGTACGGCAAACAAATTAAAGACCGTTTCTTCCATCGATCTCTACACCCACGAAGCCCTTGCCAAAACGTGGATCGTAAGTCTTTTTCCCGATGGGATGTTCTTTTATGTGCAAGAAATGTATTTTCCGTTTTTGGTCTTGATTATCATAAGCGCCTTGGGTGCCGCTATCGGGCTTCTAGGAAGATTCAACCTCTTCATACTTGCAGTATCATCTTTTATTTTGGAAGGATTTGTCGAGGGTCTAGGGAATTTCGATCATAACTATTCCCTGCCAAGCCAAATATTGCTAATTCTGGCCATGGTGCCCGGGTCGATGCGAATTTCTGTGGATAGTCTTCTCTTTAAAAAGTTCTCCGTATTTAATTCAGACCGGAAAATCCACACCTCGGGCTGGGGAATAAACCTAGTTCTGACCTTGGTGGTCGTTACCTATTTTACCGCAGGTATTTCCAAGATCCGATATGGGGGTGCGGATTGGCTGGATGGTTCTACGCTGACATTCTACCTTCAAAACCACGATTCCAGATATCCCGCCGGCTCAAGACAATTGCTGATTGCAAACGCATCTGAATCGCAAACAACACATTTTAAGGATAACTATGGTTTTCAGGCCCATACCTATGGCAATTTCCAACGCTCGGCATTCAATGAAAAAATAGCGGACTGGTTGGTTTCAAAACCCGCTGTGGTATCCTTTTTTGCGTTGATGACCATAATCATCGAAGTTTGTGGCTTTGTCGTCTTCTTCAACAGCAAATGGCGCAACGCCTATTTGATTACGGTCATACTCATGCATACGTCCATAGGCATATTGATGGGCTTATTTTTTACAAAATACCGGCTGATTTGCTTTCTTCTTATAGACTGGAAGCTGATATTCAGTACTGTTCGACAAAAATATGGGACAATGATCGGTATTTCCAATGATTAAAAGGACGGTTATGAAAGTTATGATTCGACCAGATGGTCGGGTTGTAACTATATTTCTTGCTTGCCGTTCGACATCGATACCTCTAAGAAAAGTAGTGACGTGACCTAATTTTTTGATCGTTCATTCTCCCATCAAAACCGTAACTTTGCCCTCGATTAAAACGTAGATGGTAAAAATTCCGAAAAAGACGCTCCAAGACCTTGAATTTCCTACGGTCTTACAACAGGTTTCCACTCGCTGCAATACGGAGTTGGGAAAGGCGAACGCTTTTGGGATACAACCTATTTCCGATGCTGAAATATTACTTGAGGTGTTGGGCCAGACCTCGGAATATCTATCCTCCTTTACCAACGAAAACAGGATTCCCAATCACGGTTTTGACCCCATAAACAAGGAGTTAAAGCTGCTTAGAATCGAAAATACCACTTTGGAGGTGCCTGGCTTCCGAAAAATCGGGAACATTTGTATGACGGTACTATCCCATAAAAAATTCTTTAAAAAATTCAAGGACTATTATCCGTTGCTTTTTGGGGCATCGGAAACCATCGAGGCCAATAGCGATATTCCCGCTGAAATCGATGCGGTAATCGACAAGTTCGGCGAAGTGAAGGATGATGCTTCGGAGATATTATTTGACATCCGACGGGAAATGAACCAAGTAAAGGGAAGAATCGGACAAAGTTTCGCATCCGCCCTGAACCTCTACAACGGCTCGGATTATTTGGACGATATTCGGGAATCGGTCGTTGAAAACCGAAGGGTACTGGCGGTGAAGGCCATGTATCGGAAAAAAATCAAAGGCACGACAATGGGCACCTCCAAAACGGGAAGTATCGTCTACATAGAACCGGAGGCCACGTTAAGATACAGTCGGGAACTGAACCATCTGGAATTCGACGAGAATGAAGAGGTGCAGCGTATACTCAATACTTTGACCTATCGCATACGGCCGTTCGCTAATCTACTCTCCGAGTATCAGGGTTTTTTGGCGCATATAGATGTTACCGCCGCAAAAGCGAAATACGCCGACGACACCAAAGCCTTGTTGCCGGAAATCAATTCTGAAAAACGCTTATTTCTTAGGGATGCCTATCATCCCTTACTGTATTTGAGCAATAAACGAACGAACGAAAAGACCTATCCCCAGACCATTGAACTGGAATCCGAAAACCGGATCATCGTAATTTCCGGACCTAATGCCGGCGGCAAAAGTATCACCTTAAAGACCATCGGCCTACTTCAAGTGATGCTTCAATCCGGACTGCTTATTCCCGTTCATGAAAGGAGTTCCGTTTGTCTGTTTAATCGGATATTGACAGATATCGGGGACAACCAATCCATCGAAAACCACCTGAGTACTTACAGTTACCGGCTCAAGAACATGAACCGATTTTTGAGGAAGTGCGATGCCGAAACCCTGTTTTTAATCGACGAGTTCGGTACGGGCAGTGACCCCGAACTCGGTGGGGCCTTGGCGGAAGCCTTTTTGGAAGTCTTCTATGAACGTGGAGCCTATGGCATAATCACCACGCATTACGCCAACCTCAAAGCCTTGGCCGACGAACTGCCCCATACCACAAATGCCAACATGCTTTTCGACGGTGCAACCCTAGAGCCTACCTTTCAACTGGTATTGGGCGAGGCCGGTAGTTCTTTTACCTTTGAGGTGGCGCAGAAAAATGGTATTCCCTATACCCTGATCAACAAGGCCAAAAAGAAAATCGAACGGGGCAAAGTCCGTTTCGATGCTACAATCGCTAAACTGCAGAAGGAACGCAGCAAGATGGCTCAAACCGGCACGCGTTTGCAGGAAGAAGAGTCAAAAGCCCGGGAAGAGGCACAACGATTGGAAAAGCTCAACGCCAAGATCAAAACCAAACTGGAGAATTACCAAGAGCTTTACGACCATGATCAGCGGATGATTCTGTTGGGAAATAAAGTGGACAAGGCCGCCGCCAAATATTTTCAAGGGAATAAAAAACGTCCCTTAGTATCCGAACTATTACAAATCGTGGAGATCGAAAATAGTAAACGGAAGAAAAAATCTGCCGCCACAGCCAAGGCCGAACGTGTGAAACAGGCCGAAGTGGCCCAAGATGCGCGGAACAAGGTCAAAGACATTCGGGAGGAAAAGAAAGTAGAACAGAAAAAGGCGATTATCAAGGAAAAGAGCAAACCACTGCCCATTTTTAAAATCGGTGACCGCGTTCGTATGCAAGATGGTAAAGCCGTGGGCAGTATCGATTCCATGGAAAAGAAAAAGGCCATAGTTAACTATGGACAGTTTACGACCCATATAGGGTTGGAGAAGTTGGAGTTGGTAGAGCGCAAGACAGTTAAAAGCTAAGAGTTATGAATTCAGAGTCAGAAAAAAATCCATATATCGCATCGGATAAGAAGTTAATTCTCTTCGACGGCGTTTGCAACCTTTGTAACGGCGCCATTCAGTTTATAATCAAGCACGATAAAGAGGATGTTTTTCGGTATGCCGCCTTACAAAGTGATATCGGCAAAAAACTGATCGAGGAGCGGAATATCGATACCGAAAATGTCGATTCCATACTACTGATAGAACCAGGCGTAGCGTATTATGACAAATCCGATGCCGCGCTCCAAATCGGGAAACATCTTAAGGGATACCGAACTATTTCAGGTATACTTTATCTGATTCCCAGTGGACTGCGAAATAATGTATACGATTTTATCGCCAGAAATCGGTACAAATGGTATGGCAAAAGAGAACAATGTATGATACCTACGCCGGAGTTGAAGGCGAAGTTCTTAGCATAATTCGCCATCCTCCCACATGCCAAACTTCAGCAACTGGATTGGGACCTTTTAGAACATTCCGTTTAAAAATAAACCTAAATGGGCTAAGTAATGTTCTGGTTTATTGGTAATCTAGCAAGAGTATACTACTAAAAACCATTACCATGGATGATAAAATCAAAAAAACGGCCTATGTTGGCTATGCCGCAAAGGGAGCTGTATATGCCATTACGGGAGTACTTGCCTTTATGACGGCTTTTGGCATGGGTGGCCAGAAAGCCGGTAAACTTCAAGTGTTAGAATTTTTGGAAAAACAGCCTTTCGGAAAAGTCATTTTGGCCATTCTTGGGGTGGGCCTTATCTGTTACGCCGTATGGCGGTTCATACAAAGTGTGCAAAATCCTGAAAATATAAGTGATGACACCAAGGGAATTATCAAAAGGATAAGCTTTTTTATCAGTGGACTAATTTATTTGGGCTTAGGAATTTTCGCAATTGTTGACATTTTCAGTAGTCCTTCCCCAGGTTCGGGCGGGGGTGGGGGCAGTAGTTCTTTTTTGTCGGGCGATATTGGAAAATACATTTTTATTGCCGTCGGGATTGCTTTGGCAGGAAAAGGGATTTATCAATTCGTCAAAGCATACAAAGGTGATTTTTTGAAAAAATTTCAAATTGGATCAATTACCGATGGTTCAAAACGAAAATTTATTAAAAACATGGGCTACGCGGGACTTGTCGCAAGAGGTATCCTTACCTCAATCGTTGCCTATTTCTTTCTAAAGGCCGGGTTCGGTATCGGTGGAAGCGGTTCGGAAGAAGTCAAGGGTACTTCGGAAGCATTTTCATTTATACAACAAAATTCCTCGGGACCTTGGTTGTTGGGATTAGTGGCAGCGGGCCTAGTATGTTACGGAATCTATATGTTTACCATGGCACGGTACCGACAATTTGATGACTGATATCGGTTTCGTGGATTTTACATGTAGTTTTCCCGGTCCGAAGGATGTGAAACGTCATTTCACCTTATCAAGATTATCGTCCCAATCTTTTATTTTAGGCTTTATAACCGAGCCTGTTGATTTGGCCACCATCATCGCTACAGTAGCATCGCCGGTAACGTTGACCACAGTTCTCAGCATGTCTAACGGCCGGTCGACAGCAAAAATTAGTGCAAGACCAATGGCCAGTTTGTCCGGTGGAAAACCAATGGATTCCAATACGATAACCAGCATGACCATACCGGCACCAGGTACCGCGGCGGAACCGATTGAGGCCAATAACGCGGTCAAAACTATGGTAAGTTGATTGGCAAAGGTCAAATCAAATTTTAGGGCCTCCGCGATAAAGACAGCGGCAACGGCTTGATAGAGACTTGTCCCGTCCATATTTATCGTGGCGCCTACGGGGAGTACAAAACTTGAAATTTCCTTTTCTACCCCAATATGTTCCTCCACCCTTTCCATAGTGACCGGCAAGGTCGCGGCACTGGAACTCGTGGAAAAGGCCAAAAGCTGTGCGGGAGCCATTTTACTTAAGAAAGTCAGAGGATTATAACGGGTAAAGGTGCCCACGACCAAACTGTAAAAGACAATCATCAATATAAGCCCGAGTATCACTACGCCGGAATACTTTAACAGTGCCAGCAACAAATCGGGATCTCCCGATGAGACCACCACGTTGGCCAGCAGGGCGAACACGGCTATCGGTGCCGTAAGCATGATCAAATCGACCATTTTTAGGACGACCTCGTTAAGGGCATCGAAAAAATGTTTTAAGGGCTTGGATTTTTTTTCCCCGATAAGCAACATCGAAATCCCTAAAAAGATGGTGAAAAAGATAACCTGAAGCATCAGACTATTATCGCCAAGTGCGGCAAAAGCGTTATCAGGTACCATATCTTCCAAAAATTGTAGGGGACCGCTATCCTTTTGCTTGGAGGCTTCTTCCAATTTATCGGTCACTCCCCTATCTTGGGAGTACGTTTCGGTGAGTCTCGCAATGGTATCCTCAGAAATTCCGTTTCCGGGTTTAATGGCGTTTACCAAAAGTAGACCTATGGTTATGGCAATTACGGTCGTACAGATATAGATGACAATGGTACGAAGGCCGATATTACGGAATTTAGAAATATCCTTCAAATCGGAAATACCCTTGACCAAGGATGCCAAGATGAGGGGAATCGCGATCAGTTTCAACAGCTTGACGAAAATCGTCCCGAGCGGATTTATCCAATCCTGTACAAAATCCCTTCCCCAATCCACATAGGTCATTCCGAATCCGAAGAGGATACCGGCGACCATTCCAATTAGAATCTGCCAATGCAATTCAAATTTGCGCATAAAAGTTGGTTTAGGATGGAAAGATACTGTTTTTTGGAAGTAAACGGTTAAAGTTGATTTAAGTTTCAGGCAAGGGATTACAGGTTACTGGTCGAAGGCCAAATGAATGGTCGATGGTTAGGGTTTAATTTTTTTCAACCCGTAACCCGTATCCTTTATTCAAACTTTATGGTTCGGTTCAACAACATATAATCCGCCAGAACTAGGGCCGTCATCGCCTCAACGATGGGCACGGCCCGAGGCACCACGCAGGGATCATGCCGGCCTTTGCCTTTCGTGGTTACCTTATTGCCCTCCTTATCGATAGTTTCATAAGGTTGGATTATCGTCGCCACGGGCTTGAAAGCCACATTGAAGTAAATATCCATACCATTGCTTATACCGCCCTGTATACCACCACTATAGTTGGTCTTGGTACTTCCATCTTGATTGAACTGGTCGTTGTGCTCGCTGCCTTTCATTTGAACGCCTTCGAATCCGCTACCGTATTCGAATCCTTTCACGGCGTTGATGGATAACATGGCCTTGCCCAGTTCGGCATGCAGTTTGTCGAAAACCGGTTCGCCCAGACCGATCGGTACATTCTGTGCCACACAAGTGACAATACCACCAATCGTGTCGCCTTCTTTGCGCACCTCCTTAATATATTCCTCCATTTTCAAAGCCGTTTCGGGATGTGGACAGCGGACGGGGTTTGATTCCGTCAACGCCAAATCCAGTTGCTGATAGGGAATATCCATTTTCAGTTTTCCGACTTGGGAAACAAAGGCATTGATTTTTATCTGGGATAAAAACTGCTTGGCAATCGCGCCGGCCACTACCCTACTTGCGGTTTCACGGGCAGAACTACGGCCACCCCCGCGATAGTCGCGGAACCCGTATTTCTGGTCATAGACATAATCGGCATGCGAAGGCCGGTAAGAATCCTTGATATGGGAATAATCATTGGATTTTTGATTCGTATTGTGAATGGCGAAACCGATGGGCGTACCCGTGGTCTTTCCCTCGAAAATTCCGGAATAGAATTCCACGGTATCCGGCTCCTTCCGCTGGGTCACAATGGCCGATTGTCCCGGTTTTCGGCGGTCCATCTCGTTTTGAACGGCTACGAGGTCGATTTCAATGCCCGAGGGGCAACCATCTAAAACACCGCCTATGGCCACCCCGTGCGATTCGCCGAAAGTGGTCAGTTTAAAAAGATTTCCAAAGGAATTTCCCGACATTTCTAGAGATTAAGAGTTTGTACTACCATCTAAACTTTAAAAATTCAAGGTTTAATCGCTACTTCGTAGCTGTTCAAAGTTCAAAGTAATATTTGAAACACCTTGGACCATGAACCTACCGACGGCAGGCTTAAACCTTAAATGAAATTTTGCAAGAAGGCAAATTAAACCACCGCCTACTACTTCTTCCAACTACATTCTAGCCGCAAAGCGCCTCGAAATGCTAGAGCGCAATTTACGCTCATAATCCTCCTCCAACCACTCCTTGTAATTCTTGGTGTTGTTCATGATACAATAGGAATACTGGCGTACGCGATATGCAATATCTTCCTTTAGTTCTTTGGCGAGTATGCGGGCGTCAAAGACGTCTTCGGAATTTTCGACACAGATTTCGGCATGTTGTTCAATACTGCGTTCAAGTACGAGTTTAGACTTCAGGCCCTGTGCAAAGACTTTCTTGTATTCCGCCTTGATATCGTATTCGATGTTCGACGATTTTTCGAATTTTTTCTGAAGTTCCGATGGCATCTCGTATACGAATTCCCGTTCGATGTCTTCGTCGTTCTTGATATTATCCAAATAAAAATCCGGGAAATGGAAAATTTCCTGCCAATCTATCGGGGCGTTCCATATACCGAACCGGGCCACATTGTTCCCTAAATCCACAACATTGAACTTATCCTTATCGGGTAAAATACGTGAACCACGGCCGATCATCTGAAAATACAGCGTCAAGGAACGGGTCGCGCGATTGAGCATGATGGTCTCCACCGTAGGTTCGTCAAAACCGGTGGTGAGGATGCTGACCGAAGTCAGAATGGCATCGGGGGTTTCCGAAAACCACTTTAAAATTTCCTTGCGTTCGGTAGCGTTGTTTTTGTTGTCGAGATGGCGAATGTTGTAGCCGGCTTTCTTAAAGGTTTCGTAGACATATCTCGAAGTGTTGATGCCATTATTGAATATCAGGGTTTTGGTACCTTCCGCAATCTCCCTATATGCGGCCAGCAACTTCCCCAGCATGCTATGATTTCCGTAAAGTTCTTCGGAAGACTTGACCGTATAATCGCCACTGATACCCAACTTCAGACTCTGTAATCCAACATCGTATTTGTAAACATTGGCTTTGGCCAAGAAATTCTTTTTGATCAGGGCTTCGATAGATTCCCCAACGACTAACTTTTGGTAGTTGTCCTTCATCGGCAACTTGATGTTCGAGCTCAAGGGAGTCGCCGTAACACCGAGAATGGTGGAGTCCTTAAAAAACTTGAACAGCTTGCGGAAAGAGTTGTAATGTGCCTCGTCGATGATGACCAATCCGATACCATTGATTTCTACTTTTTCTTCCTGTAGACGGTTGTTCAGGGTCTCGACCATGGCGACGAAACAGGTATAATTGTCCTGGTCCGAAAACTCTTTAACCTCGCTGTTGATGATCTTGTTCTTGACCCCGAAGCCCGTGAGCATTTTCGACGTTTGTAGGCTCAGTTCGATACGGTGGGTAAGAACCACGACTTTTTTACCAGTCTTTGCGATGTAGCGTCGGGCAATTTCCGAGAAGACCACTGTTTTACCACCACCGGTCGGCAACTGATAGAGGAGATTGCCGTTCGAGGTCTCTTTTAAGTGCTCGAAAATGGTATTCAGATCCTCCTCTTGATAATCGTAAAGGGTCTTTTCGACGGTGTGGTTCTGTACTTTCAAGTAGGTTGTCAAATTTAGTGCGCCCGCATAATATTAAACGCTTTGGCACAAGTTCAATTTTGCAAAACTAAAGCAAATTTGTGTTCGGACGAAATTTATCGGTTAGAATATGGCTTTGTTTAAAATCACTTACCCTAATATCCTTTATCCCGCGAAACCTCATTTAAAAACGGTTTGCCCGCTTTCATGCGTTGAAAATTTTCCAAAATTTGTGGAACAACGAATTTCGGTTCAGAAACACTCGCGTAATGCGGTGTCATGTGGATTTTTTCATGTTGCCAAAACGGATGCGAGGTCGGTAAGGGTTCTTGATGGTACACATCGAGTCCGGCACCGGAAAGATGGCCGTTATCCAGCATTTCGATCAGGTCGTTATCTACCAGATGTCCTCCACGAGCTACATTGATAACAAAGGCGTTCTTAGGAAGTTTCTTAAAAAGGGAAGTATTTAAAATACCGGTTGTTTTATCCGTTAGCGGCAAAAGGCAGACCAGTATTTCGGAGGATGACAAAAATTCGGACACTTCTTCATCCCCGGCAAAGGTTTTCATAGTACTAAGGGATTTTTGGGAATTCGCCCAACCCTGAACCTTAAATCCGAACCGCACCAAATCTTTGGCCAAAACGCCGCCCAGTTCTCCCAGACCCATTATTCCGACCGTAAAATCCGATATGCGATAGTAATCTCTTGGCTTCCAGATAGCTCGGGTCTGCTGTAGTCTGTAGGTATCCAGATTTTTAAGGTGGCTTAAAATGACCGCCAGCACGTGTTCGGACATATCCTCGGCCAATTTCGTATCGACAATGCGCGTTATGGGAATACCCTTGGGAACATCGGGATCTTCGAAGATAAAGTCCACCCCTGCCCCGTTCGAAGCGATCAATTTTAAATTGGGATATTCTGCCAAACAACCCTCGGGATGTTTCCAGACCAAGGCCATCTCTATTTTATCCTTTGGATGGTCTTCCAAATAGCTGTACACCTGCAATTCGGGAGATTCTGCCATTAAAGCTGCTTTCCAAAAGTCTATTTTACCATCTTGTCTTATAATTACTAATGCCATTTTTTAAGTTGGGATTGAACGCTATGTTTTGTAGGATAAAATTAGTTGAATCTCAATCAATACTATCCAAAACCCTCGAAAAACCTTCTCCAAACAACCAATCTTTTTCTTGTGTTTCATGATAGATATTTGTGATTCTTTCCTTGAAATCCACCAAGAGTCCGTTGAGGGAAACGTACTGTACTGCCTGTTCAAACGAGTTCATCATACTTTTAAAAAAGGCGTCCGGCACATTTCTATCCCTGGCGAAGGCCTGGGCGATTTCAAGATTGAATACCATCACATCGGCGATAATATGGGGTTCGACACCCAACTTGATAAAATGTTTGATATACTTTTGGGCCACCGAACGCCTCGCTTTGGGCTTTCTACGTTTAATGGGAAAGTATTCGTTTGATATTTTGGACTTGGCCTCTTGTGACAGCTTATCCTCTTTGGGATTAAAGATAAAATCATAATACTCCTTGACCACGGGAAACCGACTGTAAAGATCGAGTAACTGCTCTTCCATAGCATCCTTCTTTAATTCCGATAGATACTTTTTAAGTTTGCGCTTGCTCATTTACGGGTTTGTGGATTGCAATTTATCGAATTTATGGGTGTTTTGTCCAAAAGTCCTTAAACTTCTCATAAATTTTGTATAAGAATACCTACATCTTTTTGGAAAAGACAGAATTAAGCTGTATACTACTCTCTTGTAGAACTCCAAAATCCAAAATGTACATATGAGGCAACTAAAGATTATCAAGCAGGTAACGAATCGGGAATCAAAATCGTTGGACAAGTACTTGCAGGATATCAGTAAAATCGACCTGATCAATGCCTCCGAGGAGGTAGAACTGGCACAGCGAATTCGTGCAGGTGATCAGCTCGCCCTTGAAAAATTGACAACCGCAAACCTACGGTTTGTTGTTTCAGTGGCCAAACAATACCAAAACCAAGGTCTGAAACTACCAGATCTGATCAACGAGGGCAATTTGGGATTGGTCAAGGCGGCCAAACGTTTCGACGAGACCCGCGGATTTAAGTTCATCTCCTACGCAGTTTGGTGGATTCGACAATCCATCCTTCAAGCACTGGCGGAACAATCGCGCGTGGTAAGGCTTCCGTTGAACAAGATCGGTTCGATAAATAAAATTAAAAAGACATTTTCCTACTTGGAGCAGGCCCACGAACGTCCGCCATCCGCAGAGGAAATCGCCAAGGAATTGGAAATGACCGTAAGCGAGGTGAAACAGTCCATCAAGAACTCAGGACGCCACGTATCGATGGATGCACCTTTACGCGAAGGGGAAGATTCCAACCTGTATGACGTTTTGCGTTCGGGAGAATCGCCAAGGCCGGATAAATTGCTGATGCAGCAGTCCCTGAACACAGAAATCAACCGTGCTTTAGAGACCTTATCCCCAAGGGAAGCGGACGTAGTAAAATTATATTATGGAATCGGCGACCAGCAGTCCATGACCCTAGCCGAAATCGGACAGACTTTTGATCTGACACGTGAAAGGGTACGACAGATCCGGGAAAAGGCCATCAGAAAACTACGCCATAATTCCAGAAGTAAACTGTTGAAGACCTATCTTGGATAAAACGCCGAACGTTCTAGACGGCACGCTAATCGCTTTTGATAACAAAAAGGGAGGCCATGTAAATGGCCTCCCTTTTTGCATCAATAAAAAAGGAGGCCTTTCAAGGCCTCCTTTCTAAACAATTAATTCACTAAAAACAACTAAACACTAAAACACTAAGAATAATTTAATGTGCCGATTTCTTCGTAAGAAAGAATATCGTTCAGTTTTGCGATAAAATTAAGGTAATCCGCATTACTATGATTTTGATTTGCCATAACAGTAGGTTTTAAAAATTGGGGATTTGGGTTTGGGACGGTAGCCTGTTTCCAGTTCTACATATAATCCAACTCCACCAATTCATTGAGACTTAAGATTTCGTTGAGGTCTTGTAAGAAGGCTAGGTACTCTTCTCCGTAAGTGTCGTAAAGCATAAGATTCGTAGGTTAAGTTATTGGATCAATTTTAGATTTTGGAAGCGATTTGGGCCGCTGTATTTGTTTGATGAAGTAAACTTATTCAATACTCCCAATGATTACAATTAATTGTGGTGTAACCTTAAAATCTTGTTGTAAACGCTGTTAATCTGGTCCCGATGGTTGCAAAATATCAGTTTTCACTCCACAGCTACCCAGAAGACCGGCTTTACAGCAATAAGCGTTCTGCAATAACGTTATCATCCAATAACCACAGTAAAGCCCAAGCATGAAACTAGAAACACCTCTTTTGATCAAGGCATCCCGATCTATTTTGCTATTCCTTATTATTTCCGCGTCATCGTTATCGGATGCTCTCGCAAATATCGAGTCCCGTTCTATTCACGATAAGCCGCCAAAGCCGCAGGAATTGGTTCTGAACAGCAAAGGTTTTACGGCGCAAGAGCGAAGTAGCTTTTCGATGGGCGGGCAAACGGAGCAAAACGGACGTGGCCTCACCCTTATCCACTTTCATACGTCCCAAGAATTTGAATTTCGAACCTTCGATACCCATGGCAGTGAAGTGGCCGCAGCAGAGTTTTTAAATGTATTGCAACAATTGCAAACTAAGAAGGCTGTTTTTGCCCTGCTGGTTCACGACTCCGCAGCCAAGAGCTTGGTGGGGCAGTCTGAAAAACTCACTGGACTGGGGTTCTCGCAATTGGCCCTTTTAAAAAGCAGGCAGGCCTACATCATGCATAACTTTGATGGAAAAATATATGAAAAGGTCGATGACATAGGTATAACCGAGACCTTTGATGTTCCGATAAACATCACGGATGAACAAGTCTACTTTCCAAAAGTCAGTTATGAATTTGAACCCAATAACGATCGGTATATCGCACACGCGGGTGGTGAGGTAAACGGTATAAGATCAACGAATACCAAAGATGCCCTTGATCAAAATTATGCCAAGGGGTTCCGTATTTTTGAATTGGATATCGTTGAAACGGCTGACGGTAAACTGGTAGCGGCACACGATTGGGGAATGTGGTCGCGATTTACGGATTACGGGGGAACGCTACCACCTACGCATGCCGAATTCATGAAGGAAAAGATCTATGGCGACTATACGACTTTAGATATGGAAGGGATAAACGCCTGGTTCACCGCCCATGCCGATGCTACTTTGGTAACGGATAAGGTGAACGACCCGATAGCCTTTTCGAATGCATTTGTTGATAAAAGCAGGTTGATCATGGAGCTTTTTAGTGTTATGGCGGTGGAGCAAGCCTCGCAACACGGTATCAATACCATGATGTCGCATAAACCGTTTTTTGGTATGAAAGGGGACAAACTCAACTTTTTGGCCGTCAACAATGTGAAGTACGTCGCCCTATCGCGACGGGCAATCGAAAAAAATAAGGAATTGATGTTGCAATTAAAGGAACAAGGAGTGAAGGTCTACGTGTACCACGTGAATTTTGATGAAGGCAAAGACGAAAAATATGTTCAGGAAAATGAAATCGGTATTGTTTATGGTATGTATGCCGACAAATGGGTGTTTGATCCGGACACCAACGAAAAGCCATCAAAGTAATTTAAGTGCCTAGAACTTCACCTTATAGGTCAGCCCTGCCGATATAGCCCAAATAAAGCTGCCGGATTCAAAAGCCAATTCTTGCCGTCTCACGCTTACATTGGTCGCATAAATATTCGGGCTCTTCTTCGCCGTAAATTGATAGGCCAAGCTCAATCGCTGTGATTCCACATATAGAAGTGTCTCTGCCAACAATTCATTCCCGGAGGTCAGTTGCCTTAATTCCGGCGAGAAACCCAATCCAACATTTACCCCAAAATAGTTCTCGGCATCCCTCAAATACTTACGAACCAAAATATTGCCCGATACATTGGTCAGGCCATCCGGTTTTGGTGTAATATAGGATCGTAGCGAGATATAATAATTGCCCCTGTAATGGCCCAACGAATTGGTAATTGAGCTTACATTTCTGGTATCCGTAATGATATGACGGCCGCCGGCCGAAACTTCAATGGCCCCGGGCAGCCCCAGATAGACATCCCCCGCAAATTTATGGTTGGGATAGATCGAGGCATTGGAATAGCCATAGTTCAGAAAGGCATACATACGTTTTGCCAGCTTGGGATATAGGGATACATCATACTGTAGGCCTTGTTTGGCGGAACGATTGGCGTAGTTGATGCTCGGTATTACGCTTCCGTACTTTGTCTGGTGTTTGAACGAAATACCTGAAAATATCATGGGTTCATATCGGTCGTCGAATACGGTAAACGAATTACTAACCGAAAATCGATTTTTAAATTCCTCTTTTTCTGTTGTATTTTCCTTGGCCTTGCTTTTCTTTTCTGGACTGTTTTTAGAAGGGCTGGTCAATTTTAGACCGCTGTTTTGATTGAACCATCCTGTTTCCGCATATTTTTGGTTTCCAACATGTTCCAATGCAAACTGTCTTAACCGTTCTACTTCGGCATCTTCCTTAAAATAAGATAAGGCTTTGTTCGCAAGCCCTAGTGCCGTGGCGTTATTCTTTGCGTATAATTCGTTTTTAATGGCAGAAATCCAAACCGCCCTGTTTTTTCGTTCTTTGGATGTAATTTTATTGAATTCGTCCCTTGCGTCATCGTACTTTCGGTTCCAACTCAGAGTGCTGGCCAGTAAGGAGCGGGCTTCAATATTATCTGGGGTTTTCTCAAGTACTTGAACCAAGAGCTCCTCTGCCGAATAAGGGTCGCCTTCATTCGCCAGCCTATAGGCAGCGGCATACGAGACTTCTTCGGTATCGGTAAACGCGGTATCCTGCGCACTGCCCCATAAAAGAAACAGTGTGAATAAAAGCACCGAATAAATACGTTTTTGTATCATTTATATTTTAAAGCGGCCCTGTAGGCCTTCTATTTTTATCAGCGGGATGCTACCCCGTGTTTTTTGGCAAGCCTTCTTGCCCTCGCTATTTTATCCTCAATTTCACCGACATTAGAGCTGTTTCGCTGAACAAGCTCCACCAGTTCCAAGGATTCCTTATACCTTCCGGACCAATAATAAACATCGAACAGGGCGGAATAGGAATCAATGTATTCGGGGTTTTCTTGAATACATTTTTTTAGGATATCAATCGATATATCAAGTTTGCCTCTCCACGCATTGATTCTTCCGGTCAATATTTTAGCATCGATATTTCCGGGAACTTCGGATAGTATGTAGCGACATAGCAGCAGCGACCGGTCATATTCACTTTTGAAGGCCAATTCCCGGGCCGTGATATAGGCCTTGTCGGAGTTTTGACCGTTATAAACGCTATTGATCCATACGGTTTCGCTATCGGTAAACTTTTCCTTTTGAATGGTGAAGATGGCCAGACTATCGGGTATGATCTTATTTTTGGTAGTCACATAGTTGTTCATCGCCGAAAAACCTTGCAACTTGCTCTCAAGTTTGGACTCCCCTGAAAACGATGAGGACAAATTCATGTGTTCATCTATCTCCAACACCTTCCCATTGCTATAAAATTTTTCTTCGCTGATAAAATCCTTAAGTTGATTTTTGTTGCGCATTAGGGGGATATCCTTGATGCCCCTGAACGATTCGTTGACATCCAAGGTACTTCCCATCCAAGCGACCCTTTTTGGCATTTTCATCTCGTATTTTCCGTTCAACAGGGCCAGAACCGTCGGCGTCACGTCAAAATGGGATGAAATAGCGCTCATTTTACGTGTAGTTTTCAACAGCGGGCTATACATGATTAAGGGCACATGGAACCTGCTCAGCTCATTGCGCATCGGTATGGGTATCAATCTGTGGTCGCCGGTAATGATAAATAGGGTATTATCGTAGTTGGGCTGTTTTTTATAGGCATCCATTACCCACTTCAGGGCCTGATCGGTGTATAATAGGGAAGCAAAAATATTATCGTTTTTTTCAATGACATTCCGTTTGCTGGAATCGAAACTTCTTTGCGAAAGAATTTTTGCTACCTCTTTTTCATAGTGCTCCTGATTGGGCGGCGTAAAGGGCTCGTGGGTACTGATGGTCATATATACTTCCAATCGAGGCTGGTCCTTTTCCCTGTTCATACCCATCGTTTTCTTAAAGAGCTCCTTGTCGGGATATCCCCAGGTAAAACTGCCACTGTTTTCCTCGGCCAAGGCATAGTTTTTTCCAAAACCGGATTTATCCAAAATAAAATCTATATTCTCGCTGCGAAGAAATTTTTCAACGTTATCGAAAGAACTGTTGGTGCCCTGATAAAAGGAGGTGTGGTAGCCATTGTTCTTTAGAATACTGTACAAGGTCAGTTTATTGGGATATTCCTCCAATTCCATAAAGCCGCTTTTACCGAAGGGCAGGGAGCCTAATAACGAGGGCAAGACCCCTAAAGTTCTTCCTGTGTTGCTCAAACAGTTCTCCCAATACAGCGACTTGGTGGTCAAGGAATCCAAGAACGGCGTGAACCCTTCATACTCGGCACCTTCACCGACAAAATCCCTTCCTAGCCCTTCCACCATGATAAATACAATGTTGGGTTTTTCCTTTTTCAGTTCAAAGAATTCCCCGATAACATCCTCATTTTCGGGCCTTTTTATCAAAGGGTATTCCACATCGGCCATATAGGTGTGGTCTTGCGTGGAACTTTTGTAAAGGTTGACCGCCAAATATTGCGTCTTGTTCTGATTAATAGGTTTCCCCTCGGAAAAAAGGGTCATTACAAAAAGACTGAAGAGTATTATCGTGAACGGGTACATTCGGCTAATGCCATTGTAGAACTTAGAGGTAATTCGGTACAGCCCGAAAAACAAGGCCATGAGGATTATGACCCCGGCCAATAAATAAAGGGATGTGGCCAAACTGGCGGAGTTGGATATAGTCATTTTGATATCGGAAAAACTATATCCCAAAAGGTCAGATCCCAAGGGCACCAACGTGGTGCAATAGTAACCGATGAGCATGGCCTCGATGATAAGCAGAAGTATCAACAGCACAAAAATCAGGTTAAAGCCGTATTTCGGACGTAAATTCTCCCAAAAATTAAAAGGAAACACCAGTATGATTCCCATTATAGAGGTAAATCCGATTTGATGTACTAGGGCTATGAGAAAACTGACCGTAAAAATACCGTCGAGAACGCCTTTGAAATAAAGGATGGTATATTGACCGATAGATAGCAAAAGAAGACACGCAAAGAAAGAAATCATCAATCTAGTGTACTGCTTGAGCGAATATCTGTCTTGTTGGCTTGTGTTCATAGCTCTTAACTTGCTTGTGCAAACCCCTTTCTCACCTGGGAGCCCCAACCGGCCTTCACCCGGAACAGTTTTTTACAGTTGCCCCTTACCGCGGACCAGACTACGATCGGGTGGAAAAATAGCGGCTCTACCAGTGCGCAAAACATGAGTATCAGAATATCCTTGGTTTTTTTGTACTCGTTATAACTGTAAACTTCCCAAAGAATGGCATAGAAGGAGAACATAACCGAGAACAGATAGATGGTGACCGTAATGGCGATAAAGAAATCCCAATTCAAAATGCCTACATAGGCAAAGAACAGGACCGTAAAAAAACCGAAAAACTCCATCAAGGGCGCCAACCACTCGTAAAAAAACCAATAGGGGTAACTCAGCAATCCCAAGCGGCCATATTTGGAATTGAACAACATATCCTTATGTTTAAAAAGCGTTTCCAGATTGCCCCTCGCCCATCGGTCCCGCTGGTTAACGAATAGTTTCAGGTCTTCGGGCACCTCGGTCCAACATAGAGAATCGGGAATATACTCAACGGTATACGGAGTCTTGTTGTCGTGCATATATCGTCTCATCTTGAATACGATTTCCATGTCCTCCCCCACCGTGTCGGTATCATAAGCGCCTACGGCCAAGGCTATTTCGCGATCGAAGAATCCGAATGCGCCCGAAATGATGAGCAGGCTGTCGATGCGGCCCCAGGCCATTCTTCCTAAAATAAATGAGCGGGTATATTCGAGCAACTGAAACCGTGCGAGCCAGCTTCTGGGGAGACGTATCTCTTCTAACTGTCCCCCTTCGATGATACAGGAATTCGCCACCCGAATTACCCCGCCCACGGCAATCACCCGCTTTTCAGAGCGTTGATAAAAGGCCTTCACCACATGCAGCAGGGCATCCGGTAGTAATAGACAATCGACATCGATACAGCCCACGTAACGGTTGGTCGAAAGAGCCATACCCGTGTTGAGGGCATCGGATTTACCTCCATTTTCTTTGTCGATCACCGTCAACTTTGAAAAAGCCCGGTGCGGCGACTTATAGATGCCCCGTATGGGTTTGTGACGCCAGTTCGGATCTTTTTCCCATTCTATCTTGAAAAGATCGTAGGCATCGATCATCTTTTGCAACGTATCGTCTATACTACCATCGTTGACGACCATGATCTCGTAGTTCACATAGCGCAACGACATGAGCGAACGTATATTCTCTACAATTGTCAACCCCTCGTTAAAGGCAGGTGCGATTATGGTGATACTTGGTGCCAAGGGCGATGCCATAACTTTAGACAGGTCGCCGAAACTGTTCTTTTTCCGATAGTGGATGGAATTTTTAGTGGAAAGATAGCCCATGATACTGAACAGCGTGAACAGGGTTATCGTAAACCCCATAAAAACGAGGTTTATATATTCTAAAATGATATGGTAGGCTTCGCTATCCATTTACGTAATCAAAAGAACAATTTTGTGAATTTGCGCAGCGAATTGAAAAACGGGCCTCCGTTGTCGTTGGAGGACACTTCTATAGCAATTACCTGAATGTCCAATATTTTCTGGTCATAGTTCTTGTCCAAAACCTCGCAAAGCTCAAAATCGATTTCAAAAATCTCGGGAGCGATGGCGGGAGACACCTCCAATTCAGAAAGAAGATGGTCGAAGCTTTCTTCTTCCGAATTCATATCATGTAACACTTTTTCCACGACAATATCAGACACCCCTTGTTCCGCGACAATATCGTATACCCCTTTCCTGTAGATGGCTTCGGGATTCTCATGGGAAAGCTTGGCAATCAAAAGTTTGAGTACGGTCTGTGCCTTGTTGCGTATGCTTTGATCGGGATTATCGAGCAAACCGTCCAAAAACTCGATTTCCTTTTCGTCGCCTACGGGTACGATCTCGTCCAAAAGAATGAGTTTACATTCCGTATCTATGCTTTTAAAAAGGTCGGCAAAAACACTGAACACGGGTAGATTAGCTGTTTCGTTATCCGTATTTGAACTTGCGTTTCGCTTCGTTACCTGTTCCCGGGCAAATTTCTCTATCATTCCGGTAATACGCTCTTTGATAAAACTTTTGCTCTCCTCTGCCCTAAGCTCTTCCAATAAGGGAATTTCCCGAAGGTCGCCGAGTTCTTCAAGGTCGTCGAGAAGCCCCATCATATAAGCCTCGTGCTCATCGTAATAAACAGGCTCGGGTATGAGTTTATTTGAAATTTCGGCCTCCGACGGATAGGGAACGATTTCGTGCTTCATTTCTATTTCCCGCAATTCGTTGTCCGCCATCAACCAAGACATTACATCTTCTACCTTGGGACTTTTTACGTCAATAATCGGGGCATCCTCCAAATCGAACACTACTTTTTCGTTTTCCTCACAATCTTCAGCATTGCTTTTTTCTTCGAAGGACACCTCGAAATCGGAAAGGGAGTACCCCTCGATATTCTCTAGGGATTCCGATGCTGCCGCATTTAGTACATCGGTCGATTCAGTATCCGTCAACATCCCATCATCGATAACAACGGGCAAAAAGTCCAATTCATTGATCTCGGTGATAAGGGCCTGCAATTCTCCGTCAAAGGGATCGGAACAAATTTCATTATAACGGAATTCGATATCTAGGGAGTCTTTATGGGGCGTTTCGTTGCCGTCATCGGTCAACTTTATTTGGGATATGGCCCCGGTTTCATCGGCTACCACAATAGGCAGAAAGTGGATTTCCGAAATATCAAAATGGCATACTTCAGGGGTACAAGTGTCCTTGAAGGATGCTGCGTCCACCTCTTCAACTTCTACCTCTATATCTTTTAGGGGCTTGTCGGATTTTTTTGGATTGGCCATCGGTGTAGGTGTTACTAGTGGGTCGTTATTGGATGTTTGATCATTTGTTGTTTTCGGTTCGGAGTCCTCAATTACCTGAAGCTCCTCTGGTATGACGCGTTCCGGTCCTTCCCGCGCTTGATATACCGTGATGTGTTCGATATTCTCGGTCGGCAAAATACTTTCGGGCGCGATGGTGTTTATGGCGCCCACGGCCTTGCTCTTTACCGAGAAGTTACCTTCCCGTTGCGATACGGTTTCCAAAAATTCGATGTCCGAGGTATCGCCTAATTCCGCAATCGCCCCCAAAATAGCCAGTTTGGTATCGACCGTGCATTTCGGAAAGACGCCTTTTAGGGTCGGTAAAGCCTGTACGATATGAAATTCCTTTATACATTCGATAGCCTGTTGCCTGACCTGCCGGTCTCTGTGCTTTACCAGCTCGATAAGTGAGGCATTGGCATCGTTTTGGTTGTAATATTTGATAAGGCGCAGGGCGAACAGTACCACATGGATATTGGTCGAAGTCAACCATGCCTTGAAGCGCGGCGGTTCGAAATCCTCCTTATTCCGCAATACATCCAACAATTTTAACTGCTGCCACTCTGATATTTTGTAGTTCGTGGTATCCAAAAAGTAGCAGATTCCTCCTGCTTTTAGGCTAATGGTGGCAATCTCCGCCTGTTTTCGAATGGTACTCCTTTTGTCGTTGATGAAGGTAACGATAAAGGGGTAGGCCTCCTCCACTTGCATTAGTGTCAGCTCGAGAATGCCCTTTGCTATGACTTCCCACCGCCAGGTTTCCATTTTTTTAAAGGCATCGCTTTCGAGTCCGAGATCTTGATACAATTTGAATAGCCGTTTTTGGGTATCACCGGACACATCCCTTCGCAGATCTAGTAATATTTGGGTCAAGATTTTCCTATTGAAATCTTCCCTGAGCAAATCGCGTATCGCGATCTTTAATCCAATATAATTTGATTTTTCGGTCTTGTCCGCATCATTCTCATAAAACAAGAATTCGCTAACCATAGGTGCTAGTTCGGTTTTCCGCTGCTTGATCCGCGCTGAATTGGAAGATATTTTGTTCCGAAAGAAAAAGACCGAGATGAAATACAAGAGTGCCAATACAACGAAAAAGGTCGAAAGCCACCATAACAGGTCAGTATCGATCTGCGGGGCGGTGATCAGCGTATGAATACCATATGTAAGGTTCGGTAGCTGCAAATCAGGTTTTGTTCAGTTCACGGGCCACACGGACGAGAAGTTCAGAGGGACTCACCGGTTTGGAAATAAAATCGTTAGCACCCAGTTCGAAGGCGTTCAGTACATTTTCTTCGTTGCCGGCCGATGATATGATGATGATGGGTACCTGTGATTTAAGCTCTTTGCGCACATAGGCGATGAGCTCCATACCCGAAAAATAGGGCATCATGATATCGCTTACGATGATGTCGGGCGTGTTTTGCGATAGATATTCCTTCACCTGTTTTCCGTCTGCACTATGTTGTACCTCGTACCCGCCCTTTTGTAGTCGGAACGTCAAGAGCGATGCCAGTAACTGGTCATCTTCGGCCAATAAGAGTTTTTTCTTTTCCATGCCCTGACTTATCCTTGCTTTAGGTTGGCCAGCGCTGCGTCGATGGATGCTTTTACCGGTGGATATTCCTCGGTAAAGCAATCGCAGAGAAACTGAAGGTGCTTCGAGTCTTGGTCCCCGTCGCATTCCTTTTGCACCAATACGACGATGGCGTGAAGGCTATCCGTGCGCATCATGGCCAACCCGGCTTTGATTTTATGGGCGGCCAGGCCCAGTTCCTTGAAGTCTGAATTGGGCAAATGTATTCTAGCGGCCCCGATAAATTCCAGTGCATTTTCGTGGTAGAGCGAGACCAGTTCCTGCAAAAGGTCCATTTCGCCCATGCATTCTTCCAAGATGGGATTCAGATCGATGGTGATGGATAAATTATCGGGATAAGTACCGGAAAGTAGCCGTTGGTCAAGTAGGTTTTTTGTTCTCAATTTTTGGGTATTTGGATTAATAAGATTTGGAGAGTAAAAATCCCCATAAATAGGCCCTTAAGCAATTAAATGTTACCTAGGCTGGTATATCTGTTGTCAAATGGCTTTATTTGTAGGTTTAATCCTTATAAATACACTCATAAATGAAGTATTTTATCTGTTTATTCGGTTTTTCGGCGCTGTTATCCTGTTCCGAAAAGGAAAAGAAAGCCGAGGAAAGTCTCGAGACAAAAGCCATGCGAATACATGAACAAACCATTACGGTAGATACCCATAACGACATCAATGTCAATAATTTTACGGACAGTATCAATTACACCCAAAGGCTTGAAACGCAGGTCAACCTTCCCAAAATGCGGGAAGGGGGACTCGATGTAAGCTGGCTTATCGTCTACACCGGGCAAGACACCCTAAGTACTGAAGGCTACGCCAAAGCGGAGGAAAATGCCCTGGCCAAGTTCAAGGCCATACATCGGCTCTGCGAAGAGATCGCTCCGGATAAAATCGAATTGGCACTAACTTCCGATGACGTTCGCCGTATTGATTCCACCGGTAAAAAAGTGGCCATGATCGGTGTTGAAAATGCATATCCGATGGGTGAGGACATGTTAAACTTCAAAAAATACCATGATTTAGGTGCGCGCTACATCTCCCTAGCGCACAATGGCCATAGCCAGTTCAGCGATTCCAACACCGGGGAAAAGGATAGCGTGTGGTTGCATAATGGTTTAAGTGAACTCGGAAAAGCTGCTGTAAAAGAGATGAACAGGTTGGGAATTATGATCGATGTATCACACCCATCCAAAGAGGCGATGCTGCAGATGGTCGAACTTTCAAAAGCCCCGATAATTGCATCTCACTCCTCTGCGCGGGCCCTTTGCGACCACAGTCGAAACTTGGACGATGAACAGCTAAAACGCATGAAGGAAAATGGCGGGGTCGTACAGACCGTCGCATTTTCATCGTATCTGAACACGGAAAAAGATTCCCTACGTAGAGACTATATGGATGGTATCTACAAAAAGGTAGCCGACTCCATGGATGTGGTCTGGCACAAACGTTCGGATTTCGGCAACTTGACCGAACAACAGAAAGAAGATTTTTTGGAGAATTATCCGGCTGTGGTAGACATTGCGGAAAAAAGTGTGGTCGACAAAGACGATGCCCCACCGGCCGTAAACGTCTCTGATCTCGTGGATCACATCGACTATATGGTCGATTTGATAGGCATCGATCATGTTGGTATCAGTTCCGATTTCGATGGTGGCGGTGGTATCGAAGGCTGGTCCAACGCCTCCGAAACGTTCAATGTAACCCTAGAACTGGTCAACCGCGATTATACCGAGAAAGAGATTGCCAAGCTTTGGGGCGGGAACTTGCTTCGGGTTTTGGATGACGTCCAGACTTTTGCCAGCAAGCAGCGGTAGGCCTCATCCTTCGTCCACCAAACGATCTCTAACAAATTCGATTTTAGTCTTGCCATGGGGTTTGGGCTTTCCATCTTCGCCCAAGTTGACCATGATGATATTGTCAACGGTGACGATGGTCTCTCGCGTCATCTTGTTACGGACTTCGCAGTTTAAGGTCAAGGACGATTTTCCAAATTTCACTACCTCTATACCGATTTCGACGATATCGCCTTTGACCGCAGTACTCATAAAATTGATTTCGGACATGTATTTGGTGACGATACGCTTATTTTCTAATTGGATGATGCTATACAGCGCGGCCTCTTCGTCGATCCAGGCCAATACACGGCCCCCGAAAAGGGTTTCATTGGCATTTAAATCTCCGGGCCTGACCCATTTTCTAGTGTGGAATCTCATAGCGGTATTTATTTTCCGAAATTATTAAAGAAAACACTCCTAAAACAGCTTTGGTCCATCATCTCCCAGAGTTTTCGGAATATGAAGATCCGTGCCCAGCTTTTTATTCAATTTCGCAATAAAGTAGGCGGATAAAAGGGGAGATTCCAACTCCATATTCTGGTGTACGAAGAAATTGATGTTCGTTAAGCCTTGTTCCTTCCAAACTGCCAGACGTTCTACCCAGTCGTCCAATCGAGCGTAATCGCTTTCGTGGTTGGCGCCTACGTAGCGGATAAAAGCTTCGTTATTGGTCATGCGCATATGCACGATATCCCTACGCCCGGCCGTATCGACCAAAATATTGGCGATGTTATTTTCTTCCAACACGTGATAAAGTTCTTGGGCGACCTTGTCATCGTTGAACCAATCCGTATGCCGAAATTCCATCGCCAAAGGGAATTCCTCCGGCCAATGTTCCACAAAGCGCACTACCCTATCCCAATTTTTTGGCCCGAAATTATCGTGCATCTGCAAAAAGAGCGTGCCCAATTTATCCTTAAGGTTGGCAGCGCCAATAAGATATTCATCCAAAATGGGATACACTTGATCATCCAATCGTCGCAAATGACTGATATTCCGTACGAGTTTCGGGAAGAACTTGAAATTATCGGGCGTAGTATCGCCCCATTTCGCAAATTGTTCCGGTGGGAACATCCTATAAAATGTCGCATTGAGTTCGATGCTGTTGAACTGGCTGGAATAAAATTCGAGCTCGTTTTTTGTGCCTCGCGGGTAGAAGTTCTTCAGGTCCTGTCGGTTCCACTTGGCACATCCGACATGAACCTTGAAGGGTTGATCCCCACTTTGTTTAGAGAGAATGACTGCCGTATCCGGATGATCTTTTGGGAGGCTAAAGTCTATGAGTTCTGGTTGTTCTACTTTTCCGAATTTCATGGGACGGTGTTTGCTTTTGAATTTGGATTCTATTTTAGTATATACACGGTTTTCTTGTTCATAAACTCCTTAATGCCATGCCCTGAAAGCTCCCGACCATACCCGGAAACCTTAACGCCGCCGAAGGGGAGTCTGGGGTCGCTTTTTACCAATTCGTTGACGAAAACGGCACCTTCCTCGAATTGGGGCGCGAGTTTTTTAGCTCTTTCCATATCCTTGGTGAAAATGGATACACCCAAGCCAAAATCAGAGTTGTTGGATAGTTTTACCGCCTCTTCATCGGTCTTAAAAATTGTAATTCCTATAGCCGGACCAAAAGTCTCTTCCTTGAACAAGGGCATTTTAGGGGTAACTCCCGATAGTACGGTCGGCTCGAAGTAGGTGCCGTTCCGCTGCCCGCCGATTTCCAGTTTTGCGCCCATTTGGATGGAATCGTTGACCTGTTTTTCGATATCCTCGGCCAAATCTTCCCGAGCCAATACTCCGATATACGTATCGGCATCCATAGTGTCGCCACTTCTGAGCTCCCGTACCTTTAGAATGAACTTTTGCATAAAGTCATCCGCGATATCGGCCTGTACCAGAAGTCTTTTACCGGCGATACAGCTTTGGCCGGTATTCTGAAATCGAGCCTTGACACAGGTGTCCACCGTCTTGTCGATATCCGCATCCGCAAAAACGATGAGCGCATTGCTCCCACCGAGTTCCAAAACCGATTTTTTGATGTTTTCTCCTGCAATGGAGGCCACCGAGGCTCCGGCCGGTTTGCTCCCTGTCAAGGTAACTGCCCTAATATGCCCATTTTCAAGAACGGACGGTATTTTATCGCTCCCGATGACGAGGTTCTGAAAACAGCCTTTTGGAAATCCTGCTTTTTCGAAAACTTCCTGAATCATCTCGGCAGATTTCATGACGTTGGATGCGTGTTTCAAAACACCTACATTGCCCGCCATTAGATTGGGCGCCGCAAAACGAAAAACCTGCCATAAGGGATAGTTCCAAGGCATTACGGCCAATACCACCCCCAAGGGTTCATAGCTGACGTAGCTAGTGTCTGCATCCGTATCGATACTTTCATCCTGAAGCTGTTCTTCAGCGTTCTGGGCATAGTACTCGCAGACCCAAGCGCATTTTTCGACCTCGGCAACGGATTGGGAAATGGGCTTGCCCATTTCCTGGGTCATGATCTTGGCATATTTGTCCGTATTCTTCTTTAGGTTCTCTGCGGCTTTTAGCATTAGTTTGGAACGCTCGTCGAAACCTGTATTTTTCCAAATTTGAAAAACTTTATGCGCTACTTCAATTTTTTTATGTAATTCCTTATCCGTTAGTTCTTTAAACTCATATAACTTTTTCCCATTATAGGGATTTATAGATTCCTTCATTTCATTTTTCGATTTGAACTAAAGCTAACAATATCCTTGCGCTTTATCAAATCGATTAGTAGCATTTTAACAGGAATCATACGGTGTTCATAACGCGGTTAAAAACTATTGTACTGAAAGGATAGCGCACAACATCGAATCCATTATCTTTATAAAAACAGCTATTATGGATCGATGCAACTTAGTACTTGGCATCCGCCCTGAAATTCCTTCTGCCAGGGTTACCCAAAATATGAGCGAGGGCGAACAATTCCAGAACGGAACCTTGAGACCGATCATCAAGTTTCAAAATCCACTTTTTGTTGTCATGTTCAGGAATTATATTGTGAAATACAAGAACGCCTTTCATCAACTTCCGACACAAAAACGCTTCGAGTATATTGAAAACGCCGTTCAAAAAGATATGAAATTCAGGAATTCACTGAAGGGAACCGTCATCGGCCAATTCACTTTGGAAGAATACGAAACCTACATCAAAAATTCCTCGGCCTTGAACAAGCGTATGATGAACATGGTCGTGGAGAGGCTTAAGGACCAGATTCAACTTTTTGAGGAGGTCTCCCTGGTCTGACCCTTCAAGGCCTTTGCCTAAAACCCATATGGTTTTTCATGCAAAGATGGTTTAACCTGCCTGTGGACACAGACCGGGAAGACCCGAAGCCAAATTGAGAATTTTAAGCTGAATTCCCCTTCCGAACTCCACTTAGATCACCGATTCCCCATTCAGGTTTGTGCTGAGAACCTCGCCCATAAAATCGAAATAGGGTCGAATGGCCTTATATGACGTATCGATTTCATCGAGAAAAGTAGGTAATAGCACCTCTGCATCCGTAAAATTCCGCCGGAATATAAATTGCTTCTGTCGTATCAGGTCAATATTTTCATGATCTTTATCGAATCCATTAGGTGCCGTTTTCACCGCATCGCCCTCTAGTTCGCCCCATATTTTTTTGAAGGATTTTTCATTGGAGATTTTCCGCATTTCCGAAGCATCCAATTCAAATTCCTTCCGTATCCGGAACAGATCTTCTTTTTCAGGACCCCAAAATCCTGTGGCGATAAAGGTCTCGCCGGGTTTGATACGTATATAATAACCGCCCCTATTTTGGGTACCTAAACGGTGAAAAGAAGCGGCAAAATGAGCTTTGTACGGTGTTTTATCCTTAGAAAAACGGACATCCCGATACATCCTGAACATCTTCATCTTTTCGATTTGATCATGGACTTTAAGATTATCCATAACCAAGGTATAAAAATCCTTGACGTCGCTTTCATGCCGTTTAAACTCAGTTTTATGCTCGGTAAACCAGTCCCTATCGTTGTTCTTTTTCAGCTGGTCTAAAAAATAAAGGGCCTCTTTCGTAATTGCGGGATGTAACATTCGTCTAAAATCCTGTGATTAATTGATATTTGCGCTAAAGTTAACCAATGAAGAGGGAGCGCATTTAAATTTATGGTTAATTTTGACAAACCAACATAGAAATATGACCCAACAATCGATTATAGAAAAAATAAACCGGCACAAGAAACAGCCTAATTTGAGATATGTGCTCAAGGAAAAGACCGAGGACTTTACCAATACCCTTTTTTATACCTTGTTCGATATCGACACACCCGTAGAAAAGAACTTAAAACTTTTGGAACACCAATTCGACGCACTTGTGGATCTCGCCTGCTGGGACGTGGATAAATCGTGTAAGAAAATTTGGGATTCCTATGTCGAAAAGCTTCCAGAAATTTTGCGCCGTTTGAACCTTGATGCGGAGGCTACGGTCAATTGCGACCCCGCTTCCCTATCCATCGAAGAGGTCTATATGGCCTATCCCGGCTTTTATGCGATTGCCATCTATCGGCTGGCACATGAGCTTTATATGGAAGGGTTTCCTTTGGTACCGCGGTTAATGACCGAATATGCGCATCGGCAAACAGGGGTAGACATCAATCCGGGTGCGCAGATCGGGGATTCCTTTCATATTGATCATGGTACAGGTGTCGTTATCGGGGAAACGGCCATCATCAAAAATCATGTGAAAATCTATCAGGGTGTTACTTTAGGTGGGCTTTACGTAGCCAAACACTTGCAAAAGACGAAGCGCCATCCGACTATTGAAGATAATGTAACCATTTACGCCAGTGCCACGATTTTAGGTGGGGATACGGTTGTAGGTGAAAATTCCGTAATCGGCGGAAACGCCTGGTTGACCGCTTCGGTGCCAAAAAATTCCACGGTTTTCCACACCCCTGAAATCAAAATCAAAACCTTTCCGAATGTCTAGATCCATCCTCGACCTTATCGGTAACACGCCGCTAGTTGAATCCCATATATTGAACACCAATCCCAATGTTTCTTTATTGTTCAAATTGGAAGGCCATAATCCCGGAGGCAGCGTAAAGGATAGGGCTGCCCTGAACATGATCCAAAGCGGATTAGAGCGTGGCGATTTTGACAAAAATTCCAGACTCATCGAAGCGACCAGCGGCAATACAGGTATCGCCTTGGCCATGATCGCCGGTAGCTACGGATTGAAAATTGAACTCGTAATGCCTGAAAACAGTACCAAAGAAAGGGTGCAGACCATGCAGGCCTATGGGGCGAAGGTGACTTTGACTCCAGCTGATGTAGGAATCGAAGGGGCAAGGGACTACGCGGAGGACAAGGTCAACAACCATGGTTTCGTGATGTTCAACCAATTCGCCAACGACGATAATTGGAAGGCTCATTACAAAAGCACTGGACCCGAAATCTGGCGGGACACAGAAGGCAAGGTAACGCATTTTGTATCCTCAATGGGCACTACCGGCACGATAATGGGCACATCGACCTATCTCAAGGAAAAAAATAAGGAGGTTCAGATTGTAGGGGTCCAACCTACCGATGGTTCTAGCATACCCGGCATTCGCAAGTGGCCCCCAGCATATCTACCGCAAATTTTTGACGCTAGTAAAGTCGATCAAATATTGGAAGTCAGTGAGGACGAGGCCATCGCCATGGCAAAACGCTTGGCCAAGGAAGAAGGTATTTTTTCGGGCATGAGTAGCGGTGGGGCTACCGTAGCTGCCTTACGATTGGCCGATACGCTCGAAAGTGGAGTCATCGTTTCCATCATCTGCGATCGCGGGGATCGGTATCTTTCTTCGGATCTTTTTGTTTGAAGAAAATCCTACTTATTCCTGCGAGTCATGTTCCTCCAAAATCAATTGGATTACTTTTCCGTCATCACCCGTAATTACGATCATCTCGTTCAGGTTTTGCTCCGACATGTGCGTATTATCCTTGACATTCAAATATTTGCTTTTCTCCAATGCCTCGAATATCTCGTCATCGTTTACATTCACGAGAAAATCCTTTTTAGCATCCGAGGCATATCTGAATTTGATGGTTTCGTCGTACTCCGCATCCCTATCATTATCAATACTTACCGTTTTGATAATTTGCTTGGGAGTATCGATTCTACGGGCATCGATTTCGTTTTCTACCACCGTATCGAACTCAACATCCTGTCGAATTACGGTATGTATCTTTACCGATTTCTTGACCAATTGGCCTTCTTCGTAGACTTCGTATCTCTTTTCGGTGGTCTCTTGGGAAATTTCCCGTACGGGATTTTGGGCACATAACCATCCCATTGAGAAAAGTAAAACAGCGAAAATCGATAAAGCTATGGATTTCATATAATTTGTTTTATTAGTTTCGAGAACAAAGTAACAGAAAATTAAAATGCAATGTGAATAATTGGGCAAATTATAGGCCGGGCAAAGAGGTGTATCCACATGCTTATATCCAATTTTTTCTTCTAAAATAAACCATCATACCTATAAATAATGCAATCATCACTCCCCACACCACGTAATACCCATATTCATAGTGGAGTTCGGGCATATGGTCGAAATTCATGCCGTAGATACCCGCGATAAAAGTTAGGGGGATAAAAATGGACGCCATGATCGTCAACACTTTCATCACCTCGTTCATTTTATTACTCATGTTGCTCATGTACATTTCCATAAGACTCATCGACATTTCGCGATAGATCTGTATACTTTCGTTGACTTCGATGGCATGGTCGAGTACGTCCCGAAGAAAGATTTTGGTGTCTTTGGCGATCAAAGGATGATCGGTCTCGATCAATCGGCTGACCAATTCCTTAACGGGATTGACCCAGCGTCTGACCCTCAATACCTCCTTTTTCAATTCTTGTATCTTCTGGGCCACCTCGGGACTGGGATCCGCATAAACCTTTTCTTCCAATACCTCTATGCTATCGTTCAGGTATTCGAGTACGGCAAAATAATTGTCCACTATAGCATCCAAAAGCGCAAAGAAGAGATAGTCCGCTCCCCGGGAACGGATGCGGCCGGACTTTTTTCTGACCCTATCACGGACTCCCGTAAAAACATCGTCCTCCAATTCCTGAAACACAAGTACGCAGTTTTCTAAAAGCACCAAGGCGACATGTTCTCCGATCAGTTCACCGTTTTCATTGATATACAGCATTTTGAATACTGCAAAAATATGAGGTTCGTACTCGTCAATCTTAGGGCGTTGGTGGGTGTTTACGACATCTTCCATTACCAACGAGTTCAATCCGAAACGTTTCCCAACCCGTTCTATAAAAGCTTCATCGCTTAGCCCAACGATATCTATCCACGATATCATAGGCGGATCTTTATGGGCCACAATTTCTTCTACGTTGGCCGGCGCGTGTACGTTTAACTCGCTCTGGTTGTACTCCAGAATATTTACAACGCTTTCTAGATTTTCCCTTCGCCCCATGTAGGTGATAGTACCTGGTGCCTTCCCCTTTTTTTTATCGAAGCGCGAAGGCATCTTTGGCAAGATTTTAGCGATTTTCTTTCTTTTGCGCATGGAGTTAGGGTTTCTAAGGGATGAATGGACTTTAGGATGATAAAGTTAAAGGAAATTTACAAGGGTGTTTCTATTTATTTTTTAGATAAGCTTTCCATTGAAAGATCAAACTCCGATCGATTTATGAGCAAACCCGAACCGGGAGCAATATAGGTAAGCAGTACGGTATTATTTTCTTGAAGGGAAACCTCGATATCGGATACTGTAAGTTCTCCCCTTCCCAATTGAATCAGGGCCCCCATCATCATACGCACTTGGTATCGCATAAATCCGACGCCTTCGACATACAGGGCGTAACTTCTCTTCGGAAAAAAATTTGCTTTTAACAAGGTGTTCCTTCTTATTTTACAGGACGTTATGGTGCGTGTTGTCTCGATCTTTCGGCTTTCTTTTACGGTATAGGCCGAGAAATTATGGACACCCTCGAAAAGTCGGGCCGCTTCTTTCATAACAGAGATATCGAGGTCAGCATATATATTGGCTAAAAAAGGGGCGCAGAACGGATGGTTTTTTTTGCCAAAAGAGAACAGGTACACATATTCTTTGGTTTTTACATCCTTGATGATATTGAATTTTCGGGATATCGGATCGATGGACATCACCCGGATATCCGGAGGAAGGTTCTTATTCAAAAAGGCGAGGAAGCTTTCCGTATCCTCCAAGGCAGTATATAAAAAAAGTTCAAAGGTCATATCCAATGCGGAAACCTTGGCATCCGTTCTGCCCGCACCAAGAATTTTGAAAGCTTCGCCCGGTAGGACAAATTTTAAGGTTTTTGATACCATTCCTTCAACGGTGCGCTGTCCGGGCTGTATTTGCCATCCGCTGTAGCGAAATCCTAAATATTGGATACGTATCAAGTACGAGTGATTTGCGTTTTGCACGTTTTTTAATTTTTGTTTAATTTATGAAAGAAATTTCGGTATTTTCCCATCGAATTTTAGGAACCTGACTACAAAATCTGCAGTTTATCGAATTTTTTAAATAAAGGGCAGCCTAATGACGTTTTTAGCTTAGCGAGAACCATCGAATCGATTGAGTACCCAATCCCTGAAAATTGCCGCTATGAATTCCATTTTTAAAATTATGTCCTGGAAACGGACTATTCATTTCTCCGTCGCAGTGTTGGCCCTGCTTATCATTTTTGATTTTTATGGTCTCTACACGAATAATTTTTTCTTTCTAAAGCCCGAGAACTATGTATTTCCGGTGATTACCTTGATACATTTTACCTTTTTATATGTTTTGAAGTTCAAGATTACCGAGAATGAACTGACCGATCCACTCATGCGAAATATTGAATATATGCTCTATGCCGCATTTTTGATCTATGTGTTCAAAACCTCCGAAATCTTGTACACGCTTACTAGTTATGATGAATTCGTAAATTATGTAATGCCCGTTACTTTTCTGCCACTGGGTATTTCAATTTTCGTCTTACACTTGCTTCTTTTGGTGCTAACGATATTAGCCATCCAGTATCGTAAAGAAATGGTCGGCGAGTACAAATTCGATGATATGAACCAGCATATCGATACTTGGGAGTAAAATAGAATCGTAGTGCAGTAAAAAACCCGGCCAAATAGCCGGGCTTTTGCATAAAATTCTCTTTTTCAATTTGATAGGAACTACTTGGAAGTGGCCTCGATACTTACTTTGATGACTTGGGCATTGGCGGGAATATTCGGGATGTCATCGGGATTGATCAAACGTACGTTTTCGTTCGGGTCAGCGTCGCCGGAATCAGCACCGGTCTGCCGGATGACCTGAAACAGTCCTGCTCCGGGATATTCGTCCGCCTCCGTTCCGGCATCGTATAAATACACATATTCCGTTACGTCACCGCTAATGGGTGCGCCATCCTTAAACAAGGGAATACCATCCGGGGCAAAGGAATAGAACCAATCGTTGCTCTGAACGAACATGGTCGCCAGTGAAAGGTAATCGCCATCGGCACCTCCACAGGTAAACTGATAGCTACCGC
Source organism: Pricia sp. (assembly GCF_041745955.1). Lineage (NCBI taxonomy): Bacteria > Pseudomonadati > Bacteroidota > Flavobacteriia > Flavobacteriales > Flavobacteriaceae > Pricia > Pricia sp. Next base: position 13,110 of record NZ_JBGTHY010000325.1, on the reverse strand, counting down.
CCGGTCCTATGGCTCCTGGTTCTGAAGCTCCAACCGCGGTATCGAACGCGCCCGAGAATTTAACGCCCTCTTTCCCCGCTAAGGAAGCGGCCAATAGGGTAGGCACCCCATCTTCGGCCACACCTTCAAGCCCTTCCCCATAATCCGGAATATCGATCATATAAATCGGTTGAACACCTTCCTCATGAATGGCCCAGGCACCGGGAGATAGCGGTACGATCAAACCGGTGGCTGCTTTGGTATCCATGGCCAAGGCCTCGGGAAAACCATCTTCGGCAATGTTCTCCACGCCTTCGGCACTAGCCACAAGTCCGGCGCCCGAAGCTGCCTCGCCTTCTACGAAGAAAGGTGCGGGCATCGTGTGAACGGCATAAACGCCCGGTGAAACGGGGACCGGTGCAGTAGCACCTTCTCCTTTCGCAGGGGTAGCAATGGTCATACCATCGGAAACGTTTTTGATATACACCTTGAACTTGGCGGGACCTATATATTCCAAGGTCACTTTAATAACCTCATCGGTATTGGGCAGTTCGTTGCCAAAAGAGCAACTGTTGTTTGTAATCTCGGTCACCACCCCGTTTTCATCCTCCCCTTGATCTTCGGCATCCGGAGCTTGTTGCGGTTTTTGATTCGGACCGCCGGTAGGCTCATTCACCTCGGTACCAGCGTCCCAGAGAAGCACTTGATCGGTAACGTCCAACGTATCATTACCACAAACAGGGCTCCCGTCCTCATTATAAAGGGCTATTCCCTTTTCATCAGGTGCAAAGAACAGATCGTTCGATTGCACGAACATGGTCACGAACGATAGTCGCGTACCGCCATCGCCGGGAAGTACATGGGGACCGGCATCGATTTCGAATTCATAGGCATCCCCGGGAAACAAAGGCGCGGGATCGGTCCCACCTACAGGAACGGCAAACACCCCACTTTGAAAAATGGGCTTGGGCGTAACCACGTTCTCGATGGTCACGGTAAACTCCGCGTTGGCGGGTTCCACTTCGGAGCTTTCGTTTGAACTTTCCGTCGGCGATTCGTTGGAATCTCCTTGGGCGATCACCTCAACTTCCGGTTCAACAGGAGTGTCGGTTTTGGAACATGCCATAAACGTCAACAGGGTTCCGCCAATAATGGACAAGCGTACTTTGTTCATTTTCATACTATTTTATTGTTTTAAAGATTAAGCCGTAATTTACTTTTTAAAAGTAACAGAGGTATCACAAAAAGATTCTATTCCGTAACATTCGCAAAAAAATGGATACTGTGGCTTAGTATTCTTAACGCTTTACCCGTAAAACAAGGTTATTCTTGCGATTATGATGCATTGATACGGATGATTTGCGTAATTTGTGATAGTTGTGTGATACTTTTTATCTTCATTCGTAGACTCGATTTATGAAAAAAATATTGATTATAGAGGATGATCTCGAAATCATCAAGCTTCTGGAAATTCACCTCACCGACCTCATATATACCACCTCGAAGGCGACCGACGGCGGCGAAGGTCTTGACATGGCCCTGAACAATGACTACGACCTTATATTGTTGGATCTGACGCTGCCCACCATTGACGGTATCGAGATCTGCAAAAAGGTACGGGCCAAAAAGAATACGCCCGTAATCATGTTGACGGCGAGAACTGAGGAGATAGATCGGGTACTGGGCCTGGAAATCGGGGCGGACGACTATATTTCCAAACCCTTTAGTATTCGGGAACTGCTAGCGAGGATCAAAGCCGTAATGCGCCGGACGGACAACAGGAAGGATGAGGAAAAGGATACATCCTCGATTTCGGCAGAAGGCCTTTTTATAGATATCGACAAAAGAAAGGTATTGCTCGACGACCACAAGGTCGAACTATCGCCCAAGGAATTCGAACTGCTCGTGCTCATGGCCTCCAATCCCGGTAGGAACTATTCGCGTACGGAGCTTCTGAACATTATTTGGGGCTATAACTTCGATGGATATGAACATACGGTCAATTCGCATATCAACAGGCTTAGAGCCAAAATAGAATCCGATATGGCCCATCCCAATTATATTCTCACCACTTGGGGCGTCGGCTATAAATTTAACGAAGATATCATTCTATGAGCGGCGCGGAAAAAACCTTGACCCCACGGCTGGTCAAAAAATTATGGATAGCCTTTATTCTGCTGGTGTTGCTCATGGGGGCATCCTATATAATCATTACGGTCTATTTTGCGAACCGTCACAATCAGGCCACGGTGCAGCGTACCAATGCCGATGTCGCACAGCATGTCATCACTGAAAAGTTTAAGGATGCCTCGCCGTTTTTAACCGATGGCAGCGTGAACAAGGCACTCTTCGGAGACCTTATGCACGATATGATGGCCGTAAACCAAGGTATCGAGGTCTATTTGTTGGATGGTACCGGCACTATTCTTTACTCCGTCGTGTTGAACCAAAATCCCAATGAACCCGCAAAAAGCGTTTCGCTAGGGCCCATTCGGTCTTTTATCCAAAACGGCGGAGAGAACTATATTTTGGGGGATGACCCGCGAAATCCCGGGGAAGGGAAAATATTTTCCGCGGCACCTTACAGTGTGGACAATCACGAGGGATATATGTACATCATCCTTGCCGGAAAAAAACTGCAGGCGATCAGCGATAACCTTATGGGTCCCTATTTTGCCAGATTAGGCGTTGGCGCCATAGGACTGACCATGCTTTTTGCCGCCATTATCGGATTGGTCAGTATCTGGTTCCTGACCAAGAACCTACGTTTGATTACCGTTACGGTACGAAGATTCCACGATGGAGACCTCAACGCAAGGATCGGTAATCCGGAAAAATCGGATATTGAGGTTTTCGCAAAATCCTTTAATGAAATGGCGGATAGTATTGTAGGCAATATGGACCAGATGGCTTCCGTCGACCTGCTGAGAAGGGAATTGATAGCTAATGTATCCCACGACCTGAGAACTCCCCTCGCCGTTTTAAAAGGCTACATCGAGACCTTGCAAATGAAACGGGATACCCTATCGGAAACGGAAAAGGACGAATACCTGCAAATTACCCATACCAATGTGGACAAGCTATCGAACCTGATCAACCAGTTGTTCGAATATTCCAAATTAGAGGCGGAACAGGTCACCCCGGTCAAGGAACCTTTTTCGATTACCGAACTGTCGTACGATCTGATCGCCAAGTTCAAATTCTTGGCGGAACAGAAAGAAATCACCTTAGAATTGAACGATCCCAAAGAAAACTGCATGGTTTTCGCCGATGTCAGTCTTGTGGAAAGGGCTTTACAAAACCTTATTGAAAACGCATTAAAATACACCGAACCCAAGGGAAGGGTTATCCTATCACTGGATAAGAAGGGAAGTAATGTAGAAATAAAGATTACGGATACCGGCACGGGAATACCCGTAAACGAACAGCCCTTCATCTTCGACCGCTACAAACAGGCCGAAAAAAGCAACGATAAACAGGGGCATGGTCTTGGCCTCGCCATCGTCAAAAAAATTATGGAACTGCACGATACCACCATTACGGTATTGAGCAAACCTAAAAAAGGAAGTTCTTTTATTTTCAACCTGCCTGCCTACCAACAGGCATGATGGGATCCACTTTTTACAGCCCGCTAATAAAACTCCCGTACAGATCCTTGAACTGATATCCCTCAGAAAAGCGGTTCTTGCTCAATTTCTTATGGGCCACCAATCCCCAGAGCAACAGTTCTTTCAAGAAATAAACGTCCGCTTCCGGGAAATCGGGCTGGTATTGCGCAATCAATAGGTTCAATTGTGGAATACGATCTAACGCCCGTTTGTATTCCTCGTCCGTAAAGTCGTCGAGCAACTCGAAACCTTCTCCCTGAAAAAACCAATGTACCAGTTCATCGTACGGGGTTTCGGCATCCTTCTTCTGGAGTTTTTCGATTTTTGGAAAATATTCCGGGAAGAGAGACTTCACCGCATCATCTATAAGGATGGCGGCAACGGCATCGGCACCTTCCTGTTCGCCTTCATAGACCAATTCGATCTTACCCGTAATGGCCGGAACAACGCCCACAAAGTCGCTCAATCGGACCATAGTTTTTTCGGCCCCGTTCAGCAGCGCCCTACGTTCGGCAGTACTCAACAGGTTTTCAAAAGCGGTAATACTGGTACGGGCACTGACGCCACTTTTCGCATCTACATATTCACTGCTACGGGCCTCGAAACTGATCTGTTCCAAAAGATCTTTGGCGATATCCGGTACATAAACGGCATCGGTTTGGCGTTTGTCCAATTTGGATTCTTGTGCCGTTATTTTACGTGCGGTCGCAATATCATCGGGATAATGCGTCAAAATCTGCGACCCTATCCTATCTTTTAGAGGGGTTACTATGCTTCCGCGATTCGTATAATCCTCCGGGTTGGCGGTGAATACGAATTGAATATCCAAGGGCAAACGCAACTTGAAACCACGGATCTGGATATCGCCTTCCTCCAAAATATTAAATAGGGAAACTTGGATTCGGGCCTGTAGATCGGGCAGCTCGTTGATAACAAAGATACAGCGGTTCGCACGGGGAATCATTCCGAAATGGATTACCCGGTCGTCGGCGTAGGACAATTTGAGGTTGGCCGCTTTTATCGGGTCTACGTCGCCAATTAAATCTGCTACGGTCACATCTGGGGTAGCCAGTTTTTCATAAAAACGTTCTTCCCGGTGCAACCAGGAAATCGGGGTATCGTCCCCTTTTTCCTTGATTAGCTCCCTGGCATATCTGGACATCGGTTTTAAGGGATCATCGTTGATTTCGGAACCATCGACAACGGGAATCCATTTGTCCAACAAATAGACCATCAGCCTTGCCAAGCGGGTTTTTGCTTGTCCGCGAAGTCCGAGTAAATTGATATTGTGGCGTGATAAAATGGCCCGCTCCAATTCTGGAATTACAGAGTCTTCGTAGCCCCAAACACCTTGGAACGTTTCTTCGCCTTTTTTGATTTTTTCCCTCAGGTTGTCCCTGAGTTCGTTTTTGATAGTCTTGGTTTGATAGCCTGCGGCTTTTAATTCACCGAGGGTATTGATTTCTTTGTGATTCAAATTCATATTTTTTAAGTCTCTTCTCTATATTCTATTCTCCCTGCCCGCCGACATGCAGGTTTTTTCACTTCATACCTACTAGCCTGTGGCAGGCTGGTTTCGTAGCTCGTGCCTCATTTCAGCCTTTTCCTCCGGTTAGACTCATAATCCTCAAAGATCATTTCACCCAATCCCTTTAATCCCGTGAAAAATGCCTTGCCTTTATTGGCTTCCGTGAAATGACGGATAAATTGCATCAGATACGGGTCTTGGGCAATCATAAACGTAGTTATAGGAATGTGCAGCTTACGGGCCTGTCGGGCCATGTTGTAGCATTTTTCTATAATGTAATCGTCCAATCCGACGCTGTTTTTATAGTAAGTACCGTCGGGATGCCTTAAACAACTGGGCTTGCCATCGGTAATCATAAAAATTTGTTTGTTGGTGTTGCGCTTTCGGCGGAGCATGTCCATGGCCAATTGTAATCCGGCTACCGTATTGGTATGATAAGGGCCAACCTTGAGATAGGGTAGATCTTTGATGGGAATAGGCCAGGCGTCATTCCCGAAGACCAGAATATCCAACGTATCTTTTGGATAGCGGGTAGTGATCAGTTCGGCAAGGGCCATCGCGACTTTTTTAGCGGGAGTAATCCGATCTTCGCCATAGAGAATCATACTATGGCTAATATCGATCATAAGTACCGTGCTCATCTGGGCCTTATACTGGGTGTCTTCAACCACCAAATCCTCTTCACTGAGGTTAAAATTACCGATACCGTGATTGACTTGCGCATTTTTTAGGCTTTCGGTCATGGAGATATGCTCCAGACCGTCACCATAGCGATATTCCCGTAAATCTCCGGTATGTTCATCGCCTTGGCCCGATTTTCCGGTCTTGTGGTTGCCGGCACCGCTGCGTTTGAGCTTTCCAAAAATCTGATCTAAGGCCCGTTGGCGGATAATACGTTCCATCTTGGCGGTAATGGAAATACTTCCCTTGCCATTACCATCACCATCCTCGCCATCTTCACCATCGCCCATCTGTCCGCCGCCATCCTCGAACTCCTCACGAATGAATCCTTTCGCTTTCAGTTCCTCAATAAAATCATCTATCGTGTATTCGTCATCGGTGAGTTCATACTCCTTGTCCAGCTCGCGCAGCCAATCGATGGCCTCGTCGAAATCGCCCGAGGTATGGGTGATGAGTTCTTGAAAAATATCGAAAAGTTTCTCGAAGGGAGTTTGCTCCGATGCTTCATAGGTAGAAAACCGAAACCCTTGCCTTGTGTTCATAGCCATTATATAAAAATAATACAATTAGCTGTGAACATCCTCTTTTTTAGGAAATGTTAACGGTTGTACCAGTTTGCTTAAACAAAAATGGATAGATGTTGCATCGATCCATTTCATCGGAAATTTCCCTGATTAACTGATAATCGCCAGGGCATCGGTCTTTTTCCACGAACCCCTGGTAAAATCCGGGAATTCTTGTGGGGCGCCGTTCGTGGCAACCGAAGCTTCGCTTAAGGGGCCGACCGCACTCCAAAGACAGCCCTCATATAGGTTCTGATCCAAAGGTTCCCCTTTACGCAAACATTCCACGATACGATAGAGCATCATAAAATCCATTCCGCCATGTCCGCCCATTTTTGTGGCGAGTTCACCAAGACGTTTGTATAACGGATGCTCGTATTTTTCATAGATCTTTTGCAGACCATCGCCTTCGGCCCACTCATGATGGTTTTCAGTGACCCCCTCGATACCACCTTCGAGGGCGACCCGATTGGGGAATCCGGCCAAGGTGCCCTTGGTTCCCTGAATCAGGTTATGCCTTGAATACGGACGCGGACTGGTTTCGTCCCATTTCACCATGATGGTACGGCCCATTTCGGTTTTTATGATAGAGGTATTGATATCCCCGCCTTTAAAATCCAGTTGATTCCACTTATGATCTGCAGGGAAATTCTCCCTTGCATATAGCGCACGCCCTTTGGCCGGGGATGAAAAGGAATTCATGAATTTAAAATTATCATCTCCCCTAGCGATATTCATATATTGGGCAACCGGTCCCAAGCCATGGGTAGGGTACAGATTTCCGTTGCGATGTGCATAATGTGGGGTTCGCCAAGACCCGGTACCGCGTTCGACTTCTTCCATCTGCGACCTTAGTTCATGAATATAGGCTGCTTCACCATGCAGTAGTTCGCCGATCACTCCCTGTCGGCACATGTTAAGATACAATAGCTCTTCACGACCGTAGTTGACGTTCTCCATCATCATGCAGTGTTTCTTGGTCTTTTCCGAGACGTCGACCAACTGCCACATTTCTTCCACGGTAAGGGCCAAGGGCACCTCGACAAAGGCATGGGTTCCCGCGTTCATGGCGCCAACGGCCATTGGCGCATGCAGTTTCCAAGGCGTGGCTATGATTACGGCATCCGGTTTTTGCTCTTCGAGCATGTTTTTCCAATCGTTCTCCCCGTTCGTATACAGTTTGATATTTTGATGTCTTTGCCCTTTACCCTGTTCTTTGCAGGCTTCTACGGACTTTTTAGCCAGGTCTTCGTAGAGATCTGAAATAGCGACTATTTCGGTACCCTCGATAGATGCAATCTGTTTGGCATGCCCGGATCCACGGGCACCGACACCTATAAAGGCAAAACGTACGGTATCTAATTTTGGGGCGGCGAATCCACCCATATATTGTGCACTGGAAGCCCTATTTTGCGAGAATATATTGGCTTTTGAAATGCTTGGCGTCAAAGCGAGTCCCGCTCCTACTAATGAAGTTTTTTTAAGAAAATTTCTTCTGTTTGAATTCATGTGTCCTGTTTTGTTTTATAGAACTCAAGTCGAGTTCATTGGTACTTGAAATGGACTACAAGATAAAAAAGTTTTGTTGAATTTCGTCATAACGCTTAAAAACAGGACAAAGAAAATGCGCCGATGGTCTGGATTCGGAAATCGGAAACGGAGTTCGAGAAGTTCTTTGTAGTCTGGTGGTGAAGTAATTCTAACGACTAAAATCACGAACCGCCCTGACCAGAAATTTTCGGTCAGATACGCTGTTATTGTAATGAAACGAAGTATTGCCGTCACTAAATCGTAAGAGTCGTGCCTGATAGGTGTCGTAGGGGGTGGCACTCCAATACAAATCATCTGAAAATTGACCACTATTGTTGGCGCCTTGGCCAATGTTCCGGTACATTTCACCTAATTCATCCATTGTCGGCAGTCGCCATCCCTCTCCTAATTGCCCATGAATGTTCATGGCGTTTTTCCATGGCATAGGTCCAACGTCTTTAGAATAAGCAACTTTGCCAGTTTTGCTAGATGGGTCAACTATGAAAACAATACCTCCCTCAAAGGCGTCTCCTATCCCAAGATTTGAAAAAGGCACTTCTTGATTCGCCGCATCAGGTTCTGGTTCTGGTTCTGGCGTAACACTAACATCCTCTATCTCAGTTGCTTCATTTTTTGGTACTACCGGCGTTTGTCTTTCAGTACCTTCATTAAACACTGAAAAAATCCATAGTACTGTAATGGCGAGGGCCGCGATCAAGAGTGTGACCAAAACTTTTCTTTTTCGGTCCCTGTTCTTGATAGGTGGTGTTTTTTCAGAACTTTCATTAGTTTCTCTGGTATATTCAAGACGATTCACAGATCCCGAATTCGCTCTGGCATCCGCTTCTTCCTTAAATTTCCTCCATTCTTCGTCCCTTAGTTTAATGGCTGCCGCTGCTTTCTTTACTTTATTTTCTTCTTGCGTTTTTCTTTTAGCCTCAGCTGCCTCCTTACGACTTTGCTCCTCTTGGATTATCCTTTTAACCTCGGCATTGTCCTTTTGTATTTTCTCCTCTTCGGCCCTATTCCTGGCTTGAGCTTCCTCTCTTTCTTTTATCTCTGCTTCTACACTTTTCTTGGCTTCCGGTTCTTCCTCAAGCCATGTCGATTTGTCTCCCCTTTTCTTGGCCTTGGCTTTATCGCTAAGTTCTACCTTTCTTTGGGCTTCTACCCCATCCACAACACTATCCTCTTCATCTTGCTCACCAAAATTCATTTTTATCTGAAATCGGTCGTCGGTATTCGATGCCTTGTTTTCTAGATTTTTATCCGGCTTCCCCGGTCCGGTATTCTTTGATGAATTATTTTCTGGACCCATGGCTACTATTTCATTTTCTTTCCCTTCTAAATTAGAAAATAATATGGGAAAGTGAACAAAGTAACCAAATAATTCCCACTCCCAAATACCCGTTCATCGATATATTGTTTATGAACAAGCGCTCCACGGGGTTTTAATATATTTTCAATGTAAACACCATAGTGATGTTCCAAAATTTTGTATTTTTCACATTTAGAGTGATCCGTTCGTCTCCCCCCATTTGATTATTGCTGTTCCCCAATTAAAAATAAACAGCGTGTCTACAAATAAACCGCCTAGAATTGAAATCATAGATGCAATGCGCGGTATCGCTTTGGCAGGTATCGTCATCTGCCATATGGTAGAAAATTTCATCGGCGCCCCTGCGCCCGAAGCTTTCAACACAGCGGTGAACCCCGGTGCGATCGATACTGTTCTCGACGGACTCATATTCTTTTTTCTCAGGGGTAAATTTATTGCCTTGTTCTCCTTTCTTTTTGGACTCAGTTTTTTTATTCAAATGGATAATGGTGTCAAAAAGGGAATCAATTTCGGGCCCAGATTTTTATGGCGGTTGTTCGTTCTACTGCTCATCGGTTACGCCCATAGCCTTTTTTATCGGGGGGATATTTTAACGATTTATGCATTTTTAGGTGTCCTGTTGATTCCTTTTTATAGGATGGATACCAAATGGGTGATAGGATTCGCCGTTGTGCTGTTCCTTGGTTTGGGTAGAATCATTGTATTCTCGATTACCAAAGGGGACAGTATTTGGGGAGGGCCGATCGATATCTCGCCGAATGCCTCTTGGATATCGGATTATTACGGGACACTAAAAAACGGGACCTTACTTGATGTTTTCAAGGCCAATGCCGTTGACGGCCATCGCCATAAATGGGATTTTCAGTTCGGTTTCTTCGGAAGGGGCTATTTTACCTTCGCCTTCTTTCTAATAGGCCTGTATGCCGGCCGCTCCGATTTTTTCAAAAATTTCAGGGAAGAAAAAGCCTTTACCAAACGTTTGCTTATTTGGTCAAGCATCGTTTTGGTAGTAGCCCTTATACTAAGTGCGGCCGCATTCGCCAGTCTGGGCGAAAATATAGCTTTGGACAACTGGACCGCCATGGCCGGTTTGACGGCCGTGGATATCGCTAATACGGCGATGACCTTTATGTGGATCGCGGTCGTCGTCATTCTTTACAGAAAAGCACGACCTGAGAAATGGCTCGCCAATTTCGCCCCCTATGGTAGAATGGCCCTTACAAATTATGTCCTGCAGAGTATAATCGGTACGGCACTACTATACGGCTGGGGCATCGGACTTATTGGGGAACTGCGGCATCTCTACACCTTCGGATTGGCACTTTTACTTATCGCGGTTCAGGTATGGTTCAGTAAATTTTGGCTGGTGCATTTTAAGTACGGACCGCTTGAGTGGCTATGGCGCAGCCTTACCTTTTTCAAAATATTCTCGATGCGGAAGAATCGATGAACTTAAAATGGACGAAATATCAAGGGTACGCCACGCATCTATTTTTCCCGGAATTTTAATTCCGCCTCAATATCCTTCAAGGTAAAGCCCTTGGCCTGAAGTAAAATCAAATAGTGAAAAAATAAGTCCGCACTCTCGTATAAAAAGAGCCGGTCATTATCGTCTTTTGCTTCGATAATGGTTTCTATCGCCTCTTCCCCTACTTTTTGTGCGATTTTGTTGATGCCTTTTTCAAACAGCGATGCTACATACGATTTGCTGCTGTCGGATGATGTGCGGCGCTGTTGGATGACATTTTCCAATTGCGATAGAAATCCGAAATTCGAGGTGTTCTCTCCGTTCCAGCAGGTATCGCTTCCGGTATGGCAGGTCGGACCTTCGGGATTTACGGATATCAACAAGGTATCATTATCGCAATCGTTCTTGATATCTATCAAGTTTAAAAAATTACCGCTCTCCTCCCCTTTGGTCCATAAACGCTGTTTGGACCGGCTGAAAAAAGTGACTTTTTTAGTTTCTTGGGTTTTTTTCAAAGCGGCCTCGTTCATATAACCTAGCATTAAGACGTTTTTGGTTGTGGCGTCTTGGATGATTGCCGGTATTAGGCCGTCTGGGTTTTTGTTGAAATCCATTTTCATAGTGGTAATTTTTTTCTTAATCCGATAGCAATCGAGAAACTTAAGTGTTCCCAAGCCCTCTACTGCGCTTGGGATGACATCTTCTGGACTGCGCTCGGGATGATATTTCTCGACTAAGCAAGGGGTGACGTTTTTTCGACTACCCCCGGGATGACCTTCTCTCGACTGCATTCGGAATGACAATTTTATAGTCTGACGGGAATTCCGTTTTTCTGTAAATTTTCTTTTAAATCCTTAATCCCGATTTCCTTAAAATGGAATACACTGGCCGCCAATGCGGCGTCCGATTTTCCTATGGTAAAGGTATCCGCGAAATGTTGCATGTTTCCGGCTCCTCCTGAAGCTATTATTGGGATGTTCAATTCCGTTGATAAACGGGCCAAGGCTTCATTGGCAAATCCGTCTTTGGTACCGTCATGGTCCATGGAGGTAAAGAGGATTTCCCCGGCACCGCGTTCCTCGACTTCCTTGGCCCATTCGAAGAGCTTGCGTTCGGTCGGGACTTTCCCGCCCACAAGATGTACGATCCATTCCCCATCAATTTGCTTGGCATCGATAGCGACCACGATACACTGCGAGCCGAATTTCGCCACCAGATCATTGATCAATTGCGGATTCTTGACTGCCGAGGAATTGATGGAAACCTTGTCCGCTCCATTTTGCAAGAGTATGTCTACATCTTCCACAGATGAAATGCCACCGCCGACCGTAAAGGGAATATTGACCTTTTCGGCAACGTGATAGACTAGTTCCGCTAATGTTTTCCGTTTTTGTTCCGTAGCGGAAATATCAAGAAATACCAGTTCATCGGCACCTTCCCTACTGTAGATTTCCGCAAGTTCGACCGGATCCCCGGCATCGCGCAAATCTACGAAGTTAACGCCCTTTACGGTGCGGCCGTCTTTGATATCTAGGCAGGGGATGATTCTTTTTGCTAGCATTTTTTTGGTATTTAGCACCTAGTAATGAGAATATTGTGTTTCGGTCTGTAAGGTTCGAGTACTTTGTAACTTAGCTAATACGATGTACTATATAACTTTCCAATTGTTTCAAGCTGATGCGGTTCTCGTAAATCGCTTTGCCAATTATTGTTCCTTCGCAACCTATTTCTGCCAATTTAGGAAGTTCGTCAAAAGTAGATATTCCACCGGATGCTATTAATTTTAGTTCCGGGGTCATCTCGAGCCCACTCGAGAGGCCATCGGTTCTCGACTGCGCCTGTGCCGAGCGTAGTCGAGGTGCTCGAACTGACATTTCGAGTATTTTTCGATACAAATCGAACGAAGGCCCTTCCAACATACCATCCTTGGCAATATCGGTGCAGATTACATAGTGAATCCCTTTTTCTTGATAGGATGTTATAAATGGAATCAATTCTTCGGTCGATTCCTCCTGCCATCCCGAAACCGCCACCTTTTCATCCTTGGCATCGGCGCCTAGTATTATTTTTTCGGGGCCATACTTTTCGATCCATCCAACGAAAGTATCCCTATCCTTAACGGCTATACTTCCACCGGTAATTTGCATAGCCCCGCTTTCAAAGGCGATGCGCAAATCGTCATCGGTTTTTAGTCCGCCGCCAAAGTCGATTTTTAAGGTGGTCTTCGATGCAATTTGTTCCAAGACTTTGTGGTTGACAATGTGTTTGGACTTTGCGCCGTCTAGATCGACCAGATGCAAGTATTCGATGCCATGCGCTTCAAACTGCTTGGCGACCTCCAAAGGATTTTCGTTGTAGATTTTTTTAGTGCCGTAGTCGCCCTTTACAAGCCGTACACACTTTCCGTCTATGAT